>JALRFL010000196.1 GCA_023259875.1 Alphaproteobacteria bacterium | reverse complement strand
AAACATAGTTCCTTCCCATGCATTCGAGTCGTGATTGGTAACCCCTACAAGCCTATAAGCCTCTATAGGGAATGCGCTTTCGTTCCAAGAATAGTAAACAAATAGAGCGCTGACATCGGCATGGCCATTAACTATTTTGTGCATGTGTTCTGACCATGACCACGCATAGGTCATATCAAAGGCTTCAGCGTGTAAATCACGAGATTCCCATTCTGCTAGCATTAATACAGGTTTTATTTCATCGAGTTCGCGACGTACATTATTCCAAAAATCACGCTACACTTGTCAAACACTAGACATAAAAAGGAGAAAGCAAGATGACTGACGACACGATACCAATGGACAAATTAGCCCGCGTCTACCGAAAGATTAAGGCAGAGTTGGATGCAGAAAAAACTAGCATTCTTTTGCTGATCAACCGCCAAGGCCGTGATCGTTTCACCGCCGTAACCGTTAAATAAAATGAGATTAGACGAAATCTAAACCTCATATCAAAAAAACAAAAGCCGCCGCCGCATAGACCATATTCTTGCGGCGGTTTCTTTTGCTGATCATGGACAAGCCTTAAAACTTCGCGTATCTCGGTTAGACCATGACCGAAACCGCTTCACATGATTATGCTTATGATATGGTGTTTATCGCTGGGCCAACCGCGAGTGGAAAATCAGCGCTGGCAATAAAAATTGCTGAAATGACCACAGGCGCAGTGATCAATACCGATTCCATGCAAGTCTATGAGGGGATGCCTATTCTCACCGCCGCGCCTGATGCCAAGGATTATCAAACGGTGCCGCATTATCTGTTTGAATATGTGGATGCGGCGGAACGCTATTCACAGGCCCGATGGCTTGCTGATGCCACAAAGGTGGTGGGCAAATTAAAGGCGCGTGGGGAATTGCCCATTTTTGTCGGTGGCTCTGGGCTATATTTCAAAGCCGCAGAAGAAGGCATCACCCCGATGCCGGATATTCCTAGCCATGTGCAACAAGAGGCAGAAGCCATGTTGGCAAAATTGGGGTCGGCAGGGCTTTATGCGTTTTTAACCCAAATTGACCCCGACTTGGCAGATCGGCTTGAGCCGGGGGATAGCCAGCGCGTGATGCGTGGGGTTGAGATTTGGCTAGCCTCAAAACAACCCATGAGTATGTGGCAGAAACAACCTAGGCAAGGTAGCCTAAAAGGAAACATCTTAAAAATCTATTTGCGGCCACCAAGAGATGATCTTTATGACCGAATAGATGATCGGTTTTCGATGATGCTGGAAAAAGGGGCTGAGGCAGAGGTCAGGGCAATGGTGGAAAGCCGCGATTTGGACGTTGGCTTGCCAGCGATGAAGGCTTTGGGGGTCGAGGCGTTATCTGATGCCATTAAGGGAAGGTGCGACTGGAATGAAGCCATTAGACTAAGCCAGCGCGACAGCCGCCGTTACGCAAAAAGGCAATTTACTTGGTTTGATCATCAATATGATGCCGATATGGTGGTAACGGATATGCTGGATGAACAGATCGCCTCTGTGACTGTTTTGGCCATTATGGATCGGCTGAAATCTAAAAATTGAGCAATTTTCATAAAGACTTTGGCTAAAAAACTTGTCGAAAATTATATTTTCTTCTTGACCTCATCTGCTGAATATGGAAATTATGCGCTTATGTCGCGCGATGTCGCGGCGATAAAAAAACAGCATTCATGCAGGGTACCGGATGACTTCTTGGGCAAGAAGGGGCGGTATCCATGACTTTTTTTGAGAAAAGGCCGAACAATGACTAAGACAAGCCAGCCTAAAAGCCACGCGAGCAAAGCCGATAGCAGCAACGATCTTGCTGTGACGGGGGCAGACGCGGTTCTTCGTGTTTTAGAAGATTTGGGCGTTGAGGTGATCTTTGGTTATCCTGGTGGGGCGGTTCTGCCGATTTATGACGCGCTGTTTAAGCGCAATTCCATTCGCCATATTCTGGTTCGTCATGAACAGGCGGCGGTTCATGCCGCCGAAGGTTATGCCCGTTCCACAGGCAAGGTCGGGGTGGTGCTGGTGACATCAGGGCCGGGCGCAACAAACGCTGTGACGGGGCTAACTGATGCGCTCATGGACTCCATCCCCATTTTATGCCTAACAGGGCAAGTGCCAACCCATTTGATTGGGAATGATGCGTTTCAAGAGGCGGATACCGTTGGCATCACGCGCCCATGCACCAAACACAATTATCTGGTCAAGCAAGCTGAAAACCTAGTCCCTGTGCTTTATGAAGCGTTCCATGTGGCGTCATCTGGCCGGCCGGGGCCAGTGGTTGTGGATTTGCCCAAGGATATTCAGTTTGCCGAGATTGATATGGGTCAAGTTGAACCGGCTAAGACCAAAGCGGTAAGCCGCTATCGTCCAGTGATGACACCGGATGCGGACGCTATTCGGCAAGCGGCGGATATGATTACTTCTGCTAGCCGCCCAATTATCTATGGCGGTGGCGGCATCATTAACTCAGGCGATGAGGCATCAGAACATTTGCGGGAATTGGTTGCCTTAACGGGCTTTCCAACAACCCTCACCTTGATGGGGTTAGGCGTTTTGCCATCCGAAGATAAACATTTCCTTGGTATGTTGGGGATGCATGGCACTTATGAGGCCAATATGTCCATGTATCATTGTGATGTCATGCTGAATGTCGGGGCGCGGTTTGATGATCGGGTGACGGGGTTAACCTCAGGGTTTTCACCGCATTCTCAAAAAATCCACATTGATATTGATAAATCCTCTATCAACAAAAATATTCGCGTTGATCTGGGCATTGTAGGTGATGCTGGCATTGCCCTTAAAATGCTGGTGGACGAGGTGAAAAAACGCAAAGCGGCGATAAAAAAAGACGCTCTGTCCGAATGGTGGAAAAAGATCGAAGAATGGCGCGCGGTGCGCTGTCTTGAATACAACCAAACGGGCGACATTATTAAACCGCAATATGCCATTCATCGGTTATGGCAAAAATGCAAAGACAATGATGTTTATGTTACGACCGAGGTTGGCCAGCATCAGATGTGGGCGGCACAGTATTTTGGCTTTAATGCCCCTAAGCGTTGGATGACCTCAGGGGGGTTAGGCACAATGGGCTATGGTCTGCCTGCCGCCATGGGGGTTCAGATTGGCAATCCCGGCAAAACAGTGATTGATATCGCTGGCGAAGCCTCGTTTATGATGAATATGCAAGAGTTATCAACCATCGCGCAATATCAGTTGCCGGTTAAGATTTTCATCATCAATAACGAATGGATGGGCATGGTGCGGCAATGGCAAGAATTGATCCATGGTGGCCGTTACTCAGAAAGCTATTCCGCCTCTTTGCCTGATTTTCAAAAACTGGCAGATTGTTTTGGAATGAAGGGATTAGTGGCCAAAGTCACAGATGATCTTGACCCGGTTATTGATGAAATGCTGGGCACTGATGGGCCTGTTCTGGTCGATGTCAGGGTGGCAAAAGAAGAAAATTGTTTCCCCATGATCCCATCAGGGGCAACCCATAATCAAATGCTGCTTGGGCCAAATGACAAGGCGGCAAAACCTGTATCCGAAGAAGGCATGGTGCTAGTCTAAGGCTGGTATCAGAGGCAAAGATCATGTCACAACATATGAACAACGACGAAGTTCGTCATACCCTATCCATTCTTGTCGATAACGAGCCGGGGGTTCTGGCACGGGTTATTGGCTTGTTTTCAGGCCGTGGCTACAATATTGAGAGCCTCACCGTGGCAGGCGTTGATGAGACGAAAAACCTGTCTCGCATTTCGATTGTTACGCGGGGAACGCCAATGGTGATTGAACAGGTCAAAGCCCAACTGGATCGGATTGTTCCGGTGCATATGGTGCGCGATTTGACCCAGCAAGGCTTGCATATCGAAAGAGAATTGGCATTGATCAAAGTGGTCAATAAGGGCGAGGCGCGAATTGAAGCTTTGCGGATAGCAGACACTTTTCGCGCTAATACACTAGACAGCACACTAGAATCTTTTGTATTTGAGGTAACAGGAAGCAGCTCAAAAATATCAGCTTTTGTGGAATTGATGCGGTCTCTTGGTCATGTTGAAGTTTCTCGAACTGGCGTTTCCGCTATTTCCAGAGGGCTCAATGTTGATATGCCCATTCGCACGCAAAACGAAACAAAAGATTAAGTTTAATCTAAGGAGATAAAAATGCGCGTTTATTATGATCGTGACGCTGATGTCAATCTGATCAAATCTAAGAAAATCGTCATCATTGGTTACGGCAGTCAGGGTCATGCCCACGCCGCTAATCTTAAAGACAGTGGGGCTAAGGATGTGGTTGTTGCTCTGCGTGACGGGTCAGCATCAGCGGCAAAGGCCAAATCCGCTGGCTTCAAAGTCATGAATGTGGCCGAAGCGGCGGCATGGGGTGATGTCATTATGATGCTTACGCCTGATGAATTGCAGGCCGATATCTATGAACATGAGATTGCCAGCAACATTCGCCCGGGCGCGGCGCTGGCCTTTGCCCATGGGTTAAATGTGCATTTTGATCTGATTGTTCCGGCGGATAATATTGATGTGATTATGATTGCCCCTAAAGGCCCCGGTCATACGGTTCGTGGTGAATATGTGAAAGGTGGCGGTGTGCCATGCTTGTTGGCGGTTCATCAGGACGCATCAGGCAACGCTCATGATATTGGCCTATCTTATGCGTCTGCTATTGGTGGCGGCCGTTCCGGTATTATTGAAACCACATTCCGCCAAGAATGTGAAACCGACCTGTTTGGTGAACAGGCCGTGCTTTGCGGTGGGCTTTGTGAGTTGATTAAGGCTGGATTTGATACGCTAGTTGATGCAGGTTACGACCCTGAGATGGCCTATTTTGAATGCTTGCATGAAGTAAAACTGATCGTTGATCTAATTTATGAAGGCGGCATTGCCAATATGAACTATTCCATCTCAAACACAGCCGAGTATGGGGAATATGTATCAGGCCCACGCGTCATCACGGATGAGACAAGGGCAGCGATGCGCGGTATTCTGGCCGATATTCAGTCAGGCAAGTTCACCCGTGATTGGATGCTAGAAAACAAAGCGCGCCAATCTTCGTTCAAAGCCACGCGCCGTCAGCACGCTAGCCACCGGATTGAAGCCGTAGGGGAAACCTTGCGCGGCATGATGCCATGGATTGGCGCTAATCGTCTGGTTGATAAATCCAAAAACTAATCACGCTTGTGGCTGGATTTAGCCACATTTCTGTATTAAAACATGATATTCGGTTCCGATGAGCCGAATATCTGTTTATTATGGATGAGTGCCTTTTGGGGCAGGATGCAAAAAAGACAGATGAATTTGTCAATTTTAGGGGGCGGCTTTGCCGTTTAACCATCATGTTCAATATGATACGAGGTCTGTTTTCCAATGATCTGGCAATTGACCTTGGTACAGCCAATACACTTGTATATGTCAGAGGTCAGGGCATTATCCTTAATGAGCCGTCAGTGGTGGCCATCGCACAAGTTAAGGGTAAGCAACAAGTGCTGGCGGTAGGAGATGAAGCCAAAGAGATGCTAGGCAAAACCCCCGGTAACATCCGCGCTATTCGCCCCATGGCAGATGGCGTTATTGCCGATTTTGAAGTTGCCGAAGAAATGATCAAGCACTTCATCCGCAAGGTGAATGGCAAAATGCCATTATCTAGCCCACAGGTGATTATCTGTGTGCCATCAGGATCAACCGCGGTTGAGCGTAGAGCCATTCAGGAATCCGCTGAATCCGCTGGTGCGCGGCGCGTCTATCTGATTGAAGAACCCATGGCGGCGGCTATTGGTGCTGGCCTGCCCGTAACCGAACCATCAGGTTCAATGGTCGTTGATATTGGTGGCGGCACCACAGAGGTGGCCATTCTGTCCCTTGGTAACATTGTTTATGCCCACTCGGTTCGTGTTGGCGGGGATAAGTTTGACGAAGCCTTGATCAGTTATATGCGGCGGACGCATAATCTGTTGATTGGGGAATCCACCGCTGAACGGATCAAAAAAGAGATCGGCATTGCTCAGAAACCCCAAGGATCATCAGGCCGCAAGGAAACTGTGCGTGGCCGCGATCTGGTCAATGGGGTGCCTAAAGAAATTATCATCACCCAGTCACAAGTGGCTGATGCCCTGTCGGATTCTATTCGTCAGATTGTTGAAGGGGTTAAGGTCGCGCTGGAACAAACACCACCAGAATTGGCGGCGGATATTGTTGAAAAGGGCATTGTCCTTACTGGCGGAGGTGCGCTGTTGAATGAAATAGATAGCGTCATCCGTGAAGCAACTGGCCTGCCGATTTCAATCGCTGATGATCCACTTACTTGTGTTGCCCTTGGAACGGGGCGCTGTCTTGAGGAAATGAAAACCCTTCAGAATGTTCTGGTGGGAGCCTATTAGAGGAAATCACATTGCCCAACATGGCGACGGAGCGAAAGAAAGGGCGTCGATCAGGTGGCCTGTTTACGCATCTGATCATTTTCTTGGTCTGCGTAGTCTTAATGCTGGCAGGCAAAGCCGATATAACGGCGATGAATTCCTTGCGCAGTATGGTAGCAGGATTTTTTACCCCGTTGGCTGAGGCCGTCAGTGTCCCTTTTCGCGCCTTAGGCATTATGATTGATGGCATTGAAAATGTGGCGCAGTTGCGCGAAGAAAACAATAGCCTCAAAGAAGAAGTCCAACAATTGCGCCGCTGGGAAAATGAAGTGGCGGTGTTGCTCGCCGAAAATCGCCAGTTGCGCGCGCTTAGCAAATTCCCTGTGCCTGAGGGGATGAACGCTGTCTCCGCCCGGGTGATTGCCATTAATGCCGATAGTTTTGCCCATGCCGTGATGATTGATGCTGGGGCAAAAGCCGGCATTAACAAAGGCGACACGGTTACCACCATGGATGGTTTGGTGGGGATGGTGGTTGAGGTGGGTGAATTTTACGCCCAAGTTTTGCTGATCACAGACCTAAATGCCATGATCCCTGTTATTCTTTCGGGCACATCTTGGCCTGCGGTCACAGCAGGGGTTAATGCCAGTCTTCTTGATCTTCGCTTTGTTCCAGCTCAAGCAGAGATCAAACAAGGCGAGTTGGTTCAGACATCAGGTCACGGCGGCTTGATTCCGGCCGGTTTACCAGTTGGCAAAGTGGTTCAAATCACGGATCAGCGTATTCGCGTTAAACCTGTTGTTGATTTACAGCGCCTTAGTTTTGTCACCGTGCTCAGTTGGCCAAAAGAAAATGACATGCCACGGGATGATGTGTCTGATCAAAGTTATTCGCCTTTGCCTGACGATACCAATAGCTTTAGCCTTGAGGGGATAAATGCCTTTGGTCAAAAGGTAGGTGATGCCGCAAATGAGGAGCAATAGGCATGGCGATAAGTTCTATTGCATCCCCACCAACGCTTCAGCATCAATGCGTTAACTTTGCCCTCATGTTCATTGTTGCCTTTGTGGAAATCGCACTGGCATATTTCCCCTTATTTTTTGGAGTTTCTCCTAAACTCTTGATTGCTATCGTGTTTTTGATAGCAATTTATGATGAAGAACAGAATCATTTCATCAACCTTATCGGTGTTGGCTTAATCTACGACATGATGCAATCTGCGCCACTTGGCTATACTTCTGGGGCGATGATTTTGGTGAATCTGTTTGGCATCTTATCGCGGCATCGGCTGAAAAATGTTCAACAATCGCTGATCTGGCTGGAATATGCCACCGTGATGATTGCCGTGATGTTTTACACTTGGATTTGCATTGTTGTGATTAATCAGGGGCTTCCAGCTGTCATGCCACTGGTTTTTCAGTATAGCGTTACGGTTTTGCTGTTTCCGGTTATGATCGGAATTTATAAATTGGAATTATCCTTACTTGAACTGATGCGCAGGTTAAAATGATCACTCGTAAGGCTAAGCAGTTTGAGCATACCTTATCGCGGCGATCCTTTTTGCTGATTGGCGGGCAGGTGGGCTTGACTTCAGCCTTGCTGGGGCGACTGTTTTACTTACAAATCATGGAATCCAGCCGTTATGAGGCGTTATCAAATCGGAATCGGTTTGATTATAAAATGTTGCCGCCCTCGCGTGGGCGCATATTTGACAGCGAAGGCCGCCTGCTTGCTGGCAACGCTGAGGCCTATGCCCTCAATATTGTGCCAAGTTATACCAAAGACCTTTATCAATCTTTGCGCAGCTTATCTGAACTCATCTCATTGGATGATCTTCAGATTGATGAATTAATGCAAAAGGCAGAAAAACGGCCATCGTATCTGCCATTGATTATTCGTGACGATCTGACCCAGCGTGAGGTGGCAAGGGTCGTGGTGCGAGGCCCAGAATTGCCGGGGGTGAGTTTTGATCGCATCGAAAAACGCATCTATCCCCAAGGCTTGCTGACAGGGCATCTGACGGGATATGTGGGGCGAGTTAGCGAAGATGATATTGCCTCTGGCCGCGTGTTACCAGATATGGTGAATATGCAAAACGGCAAATCCGGTGTTGAACACGCCCTAGAGGAACAGTTAAGGGGATTGCCGGGACAAGAAAGGGTGTTGGTTAATGCCCTTGGCCGGCCAATCAATAAATCCATTGAGGAGGCGGCAACGCCGGGTAAGGACATCAATCTAACGATTGATATTAATTTGCAATCCTACGCCACTAGTATTCTTCGCAGGGGGCGTAACAAACCAATTTCTTATAGTGACGCAAAGGTGCAACGTGCGTTAGCGGCAGACCCTGAATTGGCTAGCGCGGTGTCAGAAACAGAAGGATTTGTGTTTGAAGACAGCCTTGGCCGCGTTGTGCCACCAGAAACAGGTTCGGTTGTGGTCATTGATATTGAAACAGGGGCGCTAAAGACCATTGTTTCAACACCCACCTTTGATCCCAATCTGCTATCACGGCGGATCAGCACCGAGGATTGGGGAAAGCTGGTAAATCACCCTCGAATTCCGTTATTAGACCGAAGCATCAAAGGGCAATATGCCCCCGGTTCAACCTTTAAGATGATCGTTGCGCTAGCGGCGTTAGAAGCTGGCATTATCAACGAAAAGACCCGTTTCTTTTGCCCCGGTCATAAAGATTTGGGTAATGCCCGCTTTCACTGCTGGTTTAAATATGGTCATGGCAATGTCAATGTGATCAGTGCTCTTGAACAGTCCTGTGATGTCTTTTTTTATGAATTGGCGCTTAAAACCGGAATCCAGCGCATCGCCAGCATGGCAAAGAGATTTGGCATCGGAATACCAACAGATATCATGATACCGGGGGAAAAACCCGGGCTGATGCCTGACAAAAAATGGAAAGAACAGCAAATTGGTGAGGTCTGGACACCCGGGGAAACGGTGGTGGCCTCAATCGGTCAGGGCTATGTGTTAACGACGCCTATTCAGTTGGCGGTGATGACCGCTCGCCTTGCAAATGGAAAGTTTCAAGTCAGCCCACAACTCATGCAAGCCTCACTAGATTCTGATGCCTCGGCAATTGGGGTTTCCGAATCCTCACTGTCTATTGTCAGGCGCGGGATGGAGGCTGTCCTAGGCGGTGAAAAAGGAACAGCACGCCATTATCAGTTAGACCTCGAAGGGATTAAAATGGCTGGTAAAACAGGCACTGTTCAGGTCAAGCGGATCACTAAAGCAGAGCGTGAACGCGGCATTGTGGATAATATGGATAGACCGTGGAAATTTCGGGATCACGCCCTTTTTGTAGGATACGCCCCATTGGATAAACCCAAATATGCCATTGCAGTTGTCGTTGAGCATGGTGGTTC
>JALRFL010000148.1 GCA_023259875.1 Alphaproteobacteria bacterium | reverse complement strand
TTTCTTAATGCTGAGTTTGGTTTTTTAGGAGTCGTTGTATAAACTTTTAAACACACACCTCTTTTTAATGGCTGACCTTCTAATGCAGGAACTTTATTTCTTGCAATTGGTTTAACTCTTGGCTTTCTAATAAGTTGACTTATTGTTGGTGCGGTTAGTCCCAAGCACGATCATTCTGTTAGTGGTATGGTGGATGTTAGAAGGCCGCTTGCGGCTGAATAAGCGCATCTGGGCACAAGGCTTGGCTATTGGCGGCATAGGTTTTGGCTTTGGCAGTTTGCTGTTGCTTTATGGTCAGCAAATCTCCAATCCCGTGACGCCAGCGATTGCCGCCGCCATGATGCCGATTATGGGGGCGATGCTTGAGGTGATGTTAGACAGACGCCGATTAACGCCTATGCTCATCCTTGGCATCCTTTGTGCGTTTATCGGGGGGATCTTGGCGGCTGGGGTGCGCCTTAGCGGCATCAATATTGGCGGTGGGTTTTTCTGGTGCTTATCAGCGATTGTGCTTTACGCATGGGCGACACGGGCGACTAATCTCTATCTGCGTGATCTAAGCGCCATGGGACAAACGACTATTACCTTGGCTGGTGCCGCGCTATTTGCCGGAATGATTTGGTTGATTGTTCTGGGTGGAGTATCGGATCAGATCAGGGTTGGTCAGATTGCTGGCAATACACTGATCATCATTTTTGCCTTTTCGATTCTGTCCGCGGCGGTTGCCCAGCCTTTCTGGATTGCTGGCGCGCGCGGTCTTGGGGTGGCGGTGGCATCTTTTCATCTCAATGCCGTGCCGGTGTATGTCATGGCAATTATGGTCTATGCCTTTGGTGAGGAATGGGATGAAATGCGTCTTGTTGGCGCGGCGATTGTTGGTATTGGGGTGCTTTTGGCTCAGCGTGAACCGCCGCAATACAAGACGATGTAATCTCATTTTCAAATGTGAAATCTGGTGCTAGCATCATGGTATCACTGCTAATGAGGTAGGCTATGCTGTCATCCGTTTCTCTCTCGCAAGATGGCGATATCTTGATCTGCAAAGATGACCTAGGACAGGTTATGCGATTTCACGCGCTCTGGCTTCGGGATAACGCCAGTGATCCAGCCACCCGTTCCCCCCAGAATGGCCAACGGTTGATTACCATCTCGGATATTCCTGAAACGATTGCTATGCGCACCGTCCATCTTGATGATGATGTGGTTAAAATTCGGTTTAATGATCGTGACGATGTGATCAGCTATGATGGGGGGTGGCTGACGACACATTGTTATGATCGTTCTGATGGGGCGATAACGGATTTGCGGATGCCCCCCGATGTTATGACTTGGGATCAAGATTTGGCTAAGGGTATGGGTAATATGGCCATGCCAGAGGCCAAGTTCACTGATCTTAAAACCGACAACCATATTTTATTCTCATGGCTTGAGGGGTTAAACCGGTTTGGCGTTGCGCGCGTCACAGACGGCCCGATCAAAAGTGGCGCGCTTATGGATGTGGCGGGGCTGTTTGGATATGTGCGTGAAACGAATTACGGCAAGTGGTTTGAGGTCAGAACAGAGGTCAACCCTGTCAATCTGGCCTATACTGGCCTTGGTCTTCAGGCGCATACCGATAATCCTTATCGCGACCCGGTTCCGACAATGCAGATACTCTATTGTCTTGAAAATTCAGCCACCGGCGGCGATAGCATTGTTGTAGATGGGTTTCGCTGTGCTGAGAGGCTTTACGCCGAAGACCCAGAAGGGTTTGATGTAATGCGGCGGCATTGCGCACGCTTTGCTTATGAAAAATTTGTCTGACCTGAGGACAACCGCGACAATTATCAGCGAATTTTCTACAAACACCAGGAAAGTGACAGGCACCTGTCAACGGCCTAAAGTCATGCAAAGTCCAGATAAACCTCTGTTCCGAAGACATCCCGAAATTCCCGAACCTATGGTCGAACACACCTGGCAGCCAATGCAGATGAACCAGAGGGGCATCAATATTTAGGCCATCGCG
>JALRFL010000139.1 GCA_023259875.1 Alphaproteobacteria bacterium | reverse complement strand
AGGGTATCAAGCCGAGTCATGGCAAGCGTCTTTGCATTGGTATGAGTCCAATCCACCAAAGGCGCTGTGACGCCACTATCCGCCGCATGGGTTAAATGAAATCGGTCAAGATTGGCGGCCTCAATCCGGAGATCGGTTTCTTTAAGAATGAGGGGTCCTAGGCTTTCCAGCGTATCTGTTAATGCCACACGGCGCAGAAACGGCAACCATCTTTGCCCAAGCTGATAACAAGACTTTATCACCGCAAGGTCAGACAGCAAATGCTCACGGATCGATGGCCGAAGCCGTTTTATCGCCATATCGTGGCCGGTTTTGGCCTTTGCCGCATAAACCACCGCCACAGAACCGCTGGCAAGTGGGCGTGGGTTTATCTCTAAAAAGCCATGAGTGGAAGGCGCACTAAGATCAGCTAACATAGCGTGAAATTGCGCAGCGGAAAGTGGCGGCAAATCATCATGCAATGAGGATAGCTGGTGACATAAAGGACGGCCAATCAGATCTGGTCGGCTAGCCAGCATCTGGCCACATTTGACAAAACCGGGGCCAAGATGCCAAAGCCGTTGTGGCAAAGCATCCCAAACTGCCTGACGGTGATAGGAAAACAGGACATCCACAAACCGCCAGACGCGCCTCCGCCAAGGGGAGTCGTGCGCCTCATTAGCCAAGTGGCCAAGCAAACCAAGTCGTAAGGCAAGAAAACAAAGACGCCAAAGCGTAAACCAACGGCGCATCATTGCGCCGCTTTCCAGCCGCAATGAATAGCCGCGATGCCGCCACTAAGATCCCGATGCCGAATACGGGCAAAGCCTGCAGCACCCATCATGGCAGCAAGGGTTTCTTGATCAGGAAACCGCTTAATCGATTCGACCAAATACCGATAAGAGGCGGCATCCTTAGCAATAATAGCCCCGATCCCTGGAAGAAGCTCAGACCAGAGGGCGTATAACGCAGATAATGAGCGTTTGCGAACATGGCTGAACTCAAGGCAGAAAAAACGGCCAGAGGGTTTAAGCACACGGTGCGCTTCAGCAAGAGCCGCGTTCCGATCCGTCACATTGCGAAGACCAAAGGAAATGGTGATCACATCCGCAGAAGCATCAGGAAAAGGAAGCTGACTGGCGTCACCGGCAACCCATTGCAACTGGTCTTGATAAGGGCGCATCAAAGGGCGATCCCTGCCAGCGTGTATCATCGCAGGATTCACATCACAAATCACCGCATTACCACCACCGCGGGACAAAAACCGCGCCGCGATATCGCCCGTGCCGCCAGCCAGATCAATAAGACGGTGGCCAGGTTCAGGGGAAATCAGATTGATCAGGCTGTCTTTCCAAAGTCGGTGGATGCCAAGACTCATCACATCATTCATGATATCATAAGATGACGCCACAGAACGAAAGACATCGTTAACGCGTTGCTGTTTTTGGGCGGCTGGAATAAGCTCATGCCCAAAATCAATCAACGCGTCAGTCGTGTCATGAGCGGCGGCTTGATCAGAGGTGCGTTTGGTCATGTCTCAGCATATACCAGCTAAGGAAAATAAAGGAAGACTATAAATATGCCGGAACTGCCAGAAGTTGAAACCGTTCGCACAGCGATGGAAAACCAGATGCAAGGCTTGCTGATCCGCAAAGTCATCATCTCAGATAAACGGATGCGCTGGCCAATCCCTGAAAATCTGCCAGAACGCATCACTGGCGGCGTGATCATGGGGGTAAGGCGGCGGGCAAAATATCTGCTGATCGATATCACTAGCAAAAGCGGAAATAGACAAGAACAGCCCAAGGACGAGGAGGCAAAAAAAACCAAGGATTGGTGCCTTTTGCTGCATCTTGGGATGTCGGGATCGGTGCGAATCTATCCGCCAGATCATCATCCGCCGCAACCGCAAAAACATGATCATCTCATCATATGGGCAGGTCAGGATCAAAACCATGATCACGCAGGGGCATCGACAATCATGGTGCTTAATGATCCGCGCCGTTTTGGTGGCGCGCAGTTAATCTTAAGGCAAGACCAAGACCAGCACCCTTTATTAAGAACATTAGGGGCAGAACCCCTAGGCAATCAATGGAATGGAGCGGCCTTAATGACCGCCATCAAGGGGCGAAAGACCAGCATTAAGGCCGCGTTGCTGGATCAACAGGTTGTCTCAGGGATAGGCAATATTTATGCGTCTGAAGCGCTGTATCAGGCAGGCATATCCCCAAAAAGGCAAGCAGGAAATATCAGCACAGCACGGATCGAAACCTTAACCGGTGCGGTAAAAGATGTTTTAAGGCGAGCAATTGCCGCAGGCGGAACAAGCTTGCGTGACCATGTTCAGCCCGGTGGTGAAATCGGCTATTTTGTGCAAAAGCTTCATGTCTATGGCCGCGAAGGGGAGACATGCCATCAATGCAAAACCCCAATTAAAATGATCAGACAGTCTGGACGTTCGAGTTTCTATTGCCCTCAATGCCAACGATAAGGTAAGAATGAAGTATGAAAGTTTTGATATCAATCATTATGATGCTGTTGCTGACAACAGCGCTTCGCGCCGAAACACCGCAACAGCGATGGATAGGTGATGTTCCGGTGATGCCGGGAATGGAAATCGAAACCGATCTGGGATTTGCCTTTGATAGCCCAGATGGGCGAATTGTCGTGATTTATGCCTCAGGGGAACTGTCCGGTTCTGATTTGGCATCATATTACGATATGGCTTTGCCCCCCCTTGGGTGGGAGTCGGCTTCAGCCCTTGTCTGGACCAGAGAAGGTGAGCAAATGATGATCAGCTCTGCCAAAGCCAGTGGCACGCCGTTATGGAAAATCACTATCATGCCCCGATAGGCTTTCGTGTCGCCGCTACCACAAAACAAATAAGGCGGATAAGGAATATCAGAGGAAAGCCTTGACAATCATTGGATCTTGGGGCATTACACCCCAACTTCTTGAATTAATGGATGAGGAATGGCTCATGGCCAACCATAAATCAGCAAAAAAGCGGATTCGTCGTAACGAGTCTTTTGAAGCAATCAACCGTGACCGCCGTAGCCGTATTCGGACTTTTATTAAAAAGGTCGAAATGGCCATTGCAAAAGGTGATGAGGGCGCCGCGCGCGACGCTCTTAAAATGGCACAGCCTGAAATGCACCGCGGCGTAACTAAGGGCATTTTCCACAAAAACACTATGTCCAGAAAACTGTCTCGCTTGTCTGCGCGTATCAAGGCGCTTGCCGCGTAATTTGACCTTAGGCAATAGCCCTATGTTTTGGGTGAGACAAAGCCTGATCACAAAGCCTGTCGCATGACAGGCTTTTTGCTTTTATAGAATCGCAGAATGGTCATGATGATACTTTAAGATAGCGTTCCTAATATCAATTCTTATGTTGTTCGATTCGACTACTGATTCTCAACAATTTTTCCGATGAGAGCAAAAAATTAACGCATGCAGACAGCGTGAAAACCGCATCAGATTGCCAGCAAAAAAATATTTTTTTCTTTTTAGGAAAAGCTGACAATCCCTTGATAACTCTTGATCAATTTCAGTAAAAAAAAACTTGACGCGGATATGGCGCATCCTTTGTCAGAAAATGTCTTGAAGGCTTCGGCCAGTTCTGAAAATATGGCCTCTTATGACAAGGAATAAAAAAGCCGACTTCGCAAAGTGTTCGGTGAAAACATCGTTGTCAGACCATAAATCATTCGGTGGTTGCTCACATCTTTGTCGAGGCCTTTTTAGGTTGTTGCCAAAGACGGGTTGGCTTTTGACGCTAAAATCCACCGTATGAGGGATATGATTTACACTGGCTTTGCCAAAGCCACAACCTAGGGAGCGGTTACATATGGCATCATCTGACCAAATCAAATCGCCCCTTCACCAGAACACACCAGAAAGCCATTTTGATCTATCTGACACGGCCTCACCGCCTAGGGCTGAATATGTTGATGATCACATCAATGATAAAATTGTCGCCGGATGGAGCCGGGTTCAGGATAGGGCGCGGTCTGATCTGGGGGATAATGTCTGGCGGAATTGGATTAAAGGGCTTGATTTTGGCAAGTTGGATCACGGGGTGATGATCCTTTATTCCGGGTCAAGTTTGGTGGCCTCACGGGTTAACAGCCAATACGCGGATCGTCTGCGGATGTATTGGCAGGCAGAAATTAGGGATATTCGGCAAGTTCGGGTTGAGCATCGCCAACACGCGCCGGTGATGCCTGAAAAACCAAATCCTAAACTTACCCCTGCTCATCCTGCAGGTTCAGATCACCACGCCTCACCGTCAACGGCACTATCTGCCGCTCGGCCTACCGATAGTGGGGATGAGCTTGGCGGTGTTCTTGACCCGCGGATGACCTTTGAGAATTTTATTGTCGGCAAACCTAATGAGCTGGCCTATGCCGCGGCTATGCGTGCGGCGGAATCCGATACGCCATCATTTAATCCACTGTTTTTGCATGGTGGTGTGGGCTTGGGCAAAACCCATTTGATGCATGCTATTGCTTGGCAAATCCGGCGGCGTGACCCATCGCGTAAAGTGGTCTATCTGTCAGCGGAAAAATTCATGTATCGCTTTATCCGCGCCCTTCGCTATCGCGACACCATGCAATTTAAGGAACAGTTCCGGTCAGTTGATGTTCTGATGGTTGATGATGTTCAGTTCATTAGTGGGAAAGACAGCACACAAGAAGAGTTTTTCCATACCTTTAATGCCCTGATTGATCAAAACCGTCAGATTATTCTTTCGGCGGACAAATCCCCAACCAATTTAGGCGGCATGGAAGAACGGCTAAGATCGCGGCTTAACTGGGGCATGGTGGCTGATATTCAACCCACGACTTTTGAATTGCGGCTGGGGATTTTGCAATCACGGGCAGAGCAAGAAAATATCGAATTGCCGCAAAAGGTGATGGAATATCTGGCGCATAAAATTACCTCTAATGTGCGTGAACTCGAAGGGGCGTTAAACCGGTTGTCAGCTTATTCCTCTCTCTTTGGCATGCCTGTGACGATTGATACGGTGCATGAGGTGTTGAGCGATCTTTTGCGTGCCAGCTCGGTTCAGATTTCCATTGATGCCATTCAGCGCGAAGTCGCCCGATATTACAATATTCGCCAAACAGAAATGTATTCAAAGCGCCGCGCGCGCAGCATCGTAAGGCCTCGGCAGGTGGCGATGTATCTCGCTAAAAT
>JALRFL010000126.1 GCA_023259875.1 Alphaproteobacteria bacterium | reverse complement strand
GCAGCTCTTTTTCGGCCATTTCATGGGCGACCATGCGCGCGCGGAGCGCCTGCAGATCACGCAGGGCCTGGTGCAACCCGGCCTGGGCTGTTGCGGGCAGGGGCGGGCGGGCCTGCAAGGCGCGGCCAAGCACGCCGGGGGCGGCGGTGATGGCGTCAAAATTGGGTATTTCGGGCAGATCCGGCAGGGGGGCTGTGGGCGGTGCGGTATGGGCCGCAGCCCCGGCCTCGGCCTCTGCCTCAGCCTCGGCGGTAGGGGCAGCGCCGGTGCCCGCCTCTGCTTGGGCCTCGGGGGCGGGCGCGCTGCTGGCGGGCGGGCTTGGATCAGATGGGGGCGCTGTGACCTCGGGCAGTGGAAAAAGCTGCAACTGATCGTCGTTTTGCGCGGGCTCGGCAGATTTGCGCGCAGTTTCGCGGTGAAAGGGCACAACAGTGTCTTCACCGCTGGCTGCGGTTGGCAGGCAGGCCTCTTCGGCCAATGCGGCGGCGGCCTCGTCTTGCACCAATTGCGGGGGCAACGGGGCATCGTCGAGGGGGGGCGAAAACGCACTTACGTGTTTAATGCCCTGTTCGCGCAGCAGTTTTTGCACGCCTTTGATGGTCATCCCATCATCGTGCAGCAATGTTTTGATGCCGCCCAGCAATTGCATGTCTTCGGGGCGGTAATAGCGCCGCCCTCCATTGCGTTTAATCGGTTTTAGCTGAGTAAAACGGGTTTCCCAAAACCGCAGAACATGGGTGGGAACATCCAGCATTGTTGATACTTCGGAAATGTTACGAAACGCTTCGGGGTTTTTTTCAACCATGAGAATACCCTATAAGCGGCTAACTAGAAGTATTAACCTTTTTGCGCAAAATATGGGATGGGCGAAACGACAAGACCCGACGAGGTGTAATGGGAACTTCCTCACCTGTTTTGGGATTACGGCCAATGCGCTGGCGTTTGTTGCGCACTGTAAAACTGCCAAAAGAGGTGATTTTGACATTCTTGCCTTTTTCAAGCGAATCTGAAATTTCATCCAGAATAGTACCTACCATGTCGGCAGATTCGTTTCTGGACAATCCAATTTTTTGGTAAATCGCTTCCGCGATATCAGCACGAATAAGAGAGCGTTTCATCAGACAAAATTAAGCAACAATATCAGCAACGTCAACATTAAAAATCAAATCAAGCGGGTTTCCCAATGCGGACAATAGATGCCCCCCATGCCAGACCACCACCAATGCCCTCAAAGGCTACAACATCCCCATTTTGGATACGGTTTTCGCGCATCGCCTCATCAAACGCGAGCGGTATTGACGCGGCAGAGGTGTTTGCATGCCGTGAAACGGTTCGCACAACTTTTTCATCTGGCATCTTAAGTTTCTTTTGTAAATAATTGATAATTCTGACATTTGCCTGATGAGGCACTAGCCAATCAATATCGTTTTCCTGAAGACCAGATTGTTTGATCGCTTGATCTAAACCTGAAGCCAGTTTTTCAACAGCGTGCTTGAACACATCTTGCCCATTCATCTTTACGGTACCAACCTTACCTCTTGCTGGACCGCCATCAACATAAAGAATATCACGGAAACGGCCATCCGTGAAAATCACCGAAGATAAAATCCCCCAGCCTTTGGCCTGATCGCTGGCCTCTAGAATCACCGCCCCTGCCCCATCACCAAACAGCACCGCAGTGCTGCGGTCATTCCAGTCAAGAATCCGGCTAAAAGCCTCAGCCCCTATGACCACAATTTTTTTGGCCTTACCGCTCTTGATCATGGCATCTGCCACATCTAGCGCATAAATAAAACCAGCACAAACCGCCTGCACATCAAAGGCAAAGGCCTGACTCGCGCCAAGCTTACGCTGAACCGTTGCCGCGGTAGAAGGAAAGGTATCATCCGGTGTGGTGGTCGCCACGATAATGCCATCCATATCAGAGGCCGTAAGCCCTGCCATTTCCAATGCCCGATGAGCCGCATGAACCGCCATATCAGAGGTCAATTCATCATCACCCACGATATGCCGCTGAGAAATGCCCGTGCGCTGGCGAATCCATTCGTCATCCGTATCCATCATTTTCGCCAGATCGTGATTCGTAAGCACTTTTTCTGGCAGGTAAGACCCTGACCCCGTGATAAGAACAGACGGGAAAGGCATTTCAGCTTTGGACATCTTAAGAGGTTTCCTCTTTGCTTTTCATTTTTTCCGATTGCGCCACTTCAATCGCATCAATGGAACGGGCTATGCCATTCTTGAGATCATCCATAAACCCATGACGATGCATGTCACTTGCTACCTTTATGGCATTAGCGATCCCATCTTGATTGGCGCCACCGTGAGATTTCACAACAATACCATTTAATCCCAACAACACTGCGCCATTGTAGCGTTGGGGATTCATCATATCGCGCAGTTGTTGAAACGACCGGCGCGCTAAAATATACCCTAGCCGTGAAAATATGGTTGCTCGAAACGAATTGCGAATCATAGTACCGATCAGCTTTGAGGTGCCTTCTGCGGTTTTCAGGGCAACATTGCCACTAAACCCATCACAAACGATGACTTGTGCCTCACCCATGGGAATCCCGTCACCTTCAATAAATCCGGCATAGTTCATCTGGATTGCAGGATCAGAAAGAATAGCCGCAGCCTCACGAATAGAGGCACTGCCTTTTTGTTCTTCTTCGCCAACATTAAGCAGCCCGATGCTAGGGCGATCCACTTTGCCGATAACACGATAAAACGCATCACCCATGGCGGCAAATTGCACCAGATTCGTAGATGAGCAATCAATATTTGCACCTAAATCCAGCATACAGCTCGGCCCATTGAGGGTTGGAAACAAAGCCGCCAAGGCCGGACGCTCTATCCCCTCAATGGTGCGCAAAACCATCAATGCCATAATCATTAGCGCCCCAGAATTACCAGCCGAAACAACGGCGCTAGCCTCACCTGATTTCACAAGATCAATCGCCAACCGCATGGAGGAGTTTTTACCCGTTCGCAAAGCCTGTGACGGCACCTCATCTGAAGTGACCATGTCCTCGGTATGAAGGATTTCTGCTTGATGCAGGATAGGATTGTTTTGCATCAGTGGCTTTAGCTGATTTTCATCACCAACCAGAATAGGCCGCAAATCAGGATCATTCTGCATAGCAAGAGCAGTTCCGCTTATCACACACTGCGGAGCGTCATCACCGCCCATGGCATCTATCGCAAGTTTTATCTCTTTATTAGTCAAAAATCCAAGCCCCAAAAATATTGTATTTTTCTATCTTGTTTTCTTCAAATCAGCAAGTTTTCCGAAAGGCCCTAAATCATCTTTAGATTTAACAACAATATCAACCAGAGGAACATCATCTGCGCGTGGCCAGTCTGGGGCTTCGAGCAAAATCAACTGGGCCACAGTCTCACCTACGGGAATAGAACGATTGATCATGGGTTCTGTCTGAACACTCATGGGGTCAATCACAGCCTCATCATCCGCGCCATCCATAACAGCAAATCGCTCATCTACCTCAATCATAAGTGACTGGGGGACTTCAGCATCACTGATCACGCATGACATGACGATATCGGCGGTAATCTGGCCTGTCATGTGGCAAGCCTCGTTTGATAGCCGCGTTAGCGTGATGTTAGCTTCAAGGCGATCAATTCTTACCCATTCAAATCTCTGCGCTAGCGCGGCTCTGGCATCATCATCCGCTTGGATAGCAAGGCGAAAGGGTTTGGTCGCCTCAACCTTGTCAAAATCAATGCTGAGATCAAGCATGATCATGATCCAGCATATTGATCGGTGGCGCGATTGTGCCTGCTAATAAATCGGCATCTTTCTGATCATCTAAATCCGAAGCCGCGCGCAAAACCTGATCGGCCAGCAGTGTTGCCTTGCCCATATCATTGGCGTCACGATAAAGATTGCGCTGCAACGCGGCTATCAACATATCTTTATTCCCAGCGTCAAGAGCCGCGCCATACGCTTTAACCCTGCCCATAAAGGCGGTTGCCATTACCTTAACCTTTTTGCCAACCTTATTTTCACTGACACCAATTTCATGAAGGCTCAAATCCATATCCGCAAACATCGTATCAATCAGCTCTTGCGCCCTTTGTTTACCGTTGCTGTCCTCTGTCATCTTGGTTAAGCGCCTCACCAAAAGGGTCGCTATCAGACAGAGGGTATCAAAACGGCCATCAAAACTATCAGCGATGGCATATTTGGAATAGATTTGGGGGATGCGCGCGGTTTCTGCCACTTGGCGATAGAGCGATTCTGCCTCCACACTAGAGGGGCGAGACCAATCGAGAACTTTTTTACGCAACCACTCTAACATCACATCTTATGTCCTTGAAAGGCTAGGAGATGAACAAGATAGCCACAGCCAACGCTTGCATTAACTGGGTATTTACCTTATTGGTAACTAGTTATTATCATGAAGACTCTTATGAAAAAACAAATTAATTTTGCCCTTGGTCTTGGCCTTATGACAATGGTTTCCGCTTGCGGCAGTCAGTTGAGCCAACATGGCAACAGCCTTGATCCAGCCGCTCTTGAACGGCTTGAGATTGGCAACACCAAACAAATTGAGGTTGAGGCCATTTTTGGCAAGCCTTCTGCGCGTGGCGCCTTTGATTCTGGTCGCATTTATTATATCTCGCAAGTGATGGTAAAGGCACCTGCGAAAAAAATTGCTTTGCAGGAACGCACGGTCGTGACATTTAGCTTTGATGATAATGATGTGCTGACCTCTATTGAGTTCACGAACGAAGACGATGGAAGATCTGTCTATTATGTGGACAGCACCACCCCAACACCGGGTGATAATTTTGGATTTTTCGAACAAATCCTTTCAAATATCGGCAGGCCTCCGGGCGCTTCCTCCCAATAAATTTTCAGATAAATCTTTAGGTAAATCTTCTGGCTTTGCTTAAGCCTGATCAATCGCCATGGCTTATGGCGTGATGTGATGATTGCCATCACCCTTATCCACAATGGCCTTGGCATAAAAAATCCCCTTGCAGCAAGGCCACAAGGGGATAGAAATGGTGATCGCTTCTCTTTAGACGGCTAGACCAGCCAGCATCAAGAGTGCAACGATATTGATGATCTTGATCATCGGGTTAATGGCAGGGCCAGCGGTGTCCTTATAAGGATCACCAACGGTATCGCCAGTAACCGCAGCCTTATGAGCCTCAGACCCTTTGCCGCCATGGTTGCCATCTTCGATATATTTCTTGGCATTGTCCCATGCTCCGCCACCAGCGGTCATGGAAATAGCAACATAAAGACCCGTGACAATCGTCCCAAGCAACATTGCACCAACAGCCGTGAAGGCGGCTTCTTGGCTAACCGAAGCGTTGATGACCAAATACACCACAACAGGTGCCAATACCGGCAGAAGCGATGGAATGATCATCTCACGGATAGCGGCACGGGTTAGCAAATCAACCGCAGTGCTGTAATCCGGCTTGGCTTTACCTTGCATGATGCCTTTGATCTCGCGGAATTGGCGGCGGACTTCTTCCACCACCGCACCACCAGCACGGCCAACCGCCTGCATACCCATTGAGGCAAACAGATAAGGCAACATCCCACCAATCAACAAGCCAACCACAACATAGGGGTCAGTCAGGCTGAAATTGATCTCAAGAGTTGGGAAATAACGCTCAAGGTCTGCAATATAAGCCGCAAAGAGCACAAGCGCGGCCAAAGCGGCAGAACCAATAGCATAACCTTTTGTTACCGCTTTGGTGGTGTTACCAACCGCATCGAGAGCATCAGTCACTTGACGAACGGAGTCATCAAGTTCAGCCATTTCCGCAATACCACCAGCGTTATCGGTCACTGGGCCGTAAGCATCAAGCGCAACCACCATACCAGCAAGCGCAAGCATAGTCGTAGCGGCAATGCCAATACCATAGATATCAGCGGTGACATAAGACACAATGATACCAGCAGAAATGATAATCGCAGGAATGGCCGTTGCTTCCATTGACATAGCAAGACCAGAAATCACATTGGTGCCATGACCGGTTTCAGAGGCCTTAGCCACCACTTTCACTGGACGGAATGAGGTTGAGGTATAGTATTCGGTAATCCATACCATCAGACCAGTCACTACCAGACCAACGATTGCGCAGATGAAGTAATCCATGCCAGCTTCTTGACCAGAAAACACATGATCAATCAGGAAATAAATCGCGATAGCAGAAAGCACCGCCGTTGCGATAAAGCCTTTGTAAAGCGCGCCCATAATGTTGTTCGTCGAACCAAGACGAACAAAGAAAGTGCCAATGATTGAGGTCACGATACAAACCGCCCCAATACCAAGTGGCAAGAGAAGCGCGTTCATATCACCACCAAGCTGAATTGTCGCGAGCAGCATAGTCGCAACAAGCGTTACCGCATAAGTTTCAAACAAATCGGCCGCCATACCAGCGCAGTCACCAACATTATCACCCACATTATCGGCAATAACCGCAGGGTTTCTAGGATCATCTTCAGGGATACCGGCCTCTACCTTACCAACAAGGTCAGCACCAACATCAGCGCCTTTGGTAAAGATACCGCCACCCAGACGAGCAAAGATAGAAATCAATGATGCGCCAAATGACAGCGCAACCAAGGCTTCCATCATCTTATGGATTTCCATATTGATGCTGGACAAATACATATAATAGCCAGCAACGCCAAGCAAACCAAGGCTAACAACCAGCATACCAGTGATAGCACCAGATTTGAAAGAGATGGAAAGCGCCTCACCCAGAGAGCGTCTGGCGGCCTCAGTGGTGCGAACATTGGCCCGTACCGACACATTCATGCCAATATAGCCAGCGATACCCGAAAGCACAGCACCAATCACAAAGCCAATGGCAACATAAATGCCAAGGGTGAACACCAGAACAGCGGCAACAACAATACCGACTATGCCAATGGTGGTGTATTGACGGTTAAGATAGGCTCGCGCCCCTTCCTGAATGGCGCCAGCAATTTCTTGCATACGCTCGTTACCAGCACTTGCGGCAAGAACGCTTCTGGACGCCCAGATACCATAGAGCAGCCCAAGAAGACCGCAAGCAATAGCCATATAGACGAAGAAATCATAATTCATGATTGGTTAGTCCTGTTTTCATGGGGTATGCGATAAGACCCGTTGACCCCCCAATTGCATCAACTGATCAAAAAGATAATCCGTTTAGTGATTAGCCACATAGCCCAAGTGACAAGGAACTATGCCTTAGCTATTCAATTTCGCTGTTTTATAATCAATGCGCTTAGCCTGTGCAATGAAAAACCTTCGTTTTTCTATGATTCTGAAAGGGTTTTCCTATTCCGCGAACTCTTGGGGGCGAAACTGATGCGCCAGACGGTCAAGAATGGCGGTGATATAGGCGGTATCAACTTCCCAGCTATCAGCAATAGCGGAATATTCTGAAATAATCGTCCGCGCAGGAATATCAGGCAAGTCTTCAAATTCCAGCATTGCTAGGCGCAAAATATCCCGATCAATCTGATTGATTCTATCCATCGTCCAGCCTTCGCCTAAATAGGATGAAATATGCCCATCCATATCCGCGCGCCTTGCATCAACCCCAAAAACTAATCTTGTGTAATGCTGGTCGTTAAGATGCGTCAGATTAAACGCTTTCAGCAATTCCGGCAGAAACCGTTTTTGAAAACTCGCCACCACATCGGTTAAGGCTTGCGCGCTTCCCCATTGCTGATAAAGCGTCTGAACCGCCGCAATCCGGGCGGCGGCACGGCGGCGAATTGAGGCTGGCCGCAAATCTTTATGGTCTAATTGATGATCATCGGTTTCGGTCATGCGTTATCGTCCTCATGATCAAAACTGCGATAGCCGGATATCGTCAGCCCATAGCCTTCAAGCCCTACGATATTGCGCTGAACATTTGATAATAGGATCATTTTATCAACGCCAAGATCATTCAGAATCTGCGCCCCAACGCCATAGTTTCGTATC
>JALRFL010000087.1 GCA_023259875.1 Alphaproteobacteria bacterium | reverse complement strand
TCCGCCTGCCGATCCGCTATCACACCCGTGATAACGGCGATATCACGCTGGAGACCAGTGTCACGGGGACGGTGAGCCTGGATGCCGAGAAGAAGGGCATCAACATGTCCCGCATCATGCGGTCGTTCTACAAGCATGCCGAGCGCACCTTCAGCTTTGAGGTGATGGAAGCGGCGCTGGACCTTTGCGGATACGGCCAGACGTGTCGTAATGTGACCCGTGGCATGGGCAGAACCAGCCATTAAAATCGCCCTTTACCTCACCAATTTTTTGACCCAAAGGCACACAACCTAGATGCGTGCAAATGCCTTGAATGATCAAATATTTTGGGTTTTCCACGCGGCTAGCATCATCCTGTGGGTCACGCAGATCATCCAGATTCACCGCTTCGGCCACTTTGATTTCTTCTGCGGTACGATGCCGAATAAAGACCGGACGTCCACGCCATTTTACCGTAATGGCCTGACCTTCTTCGATGGCTGACACATCAACCTCAATCGTGGAAAGGGCAAGGGTATCTGCCGCTGGATTCATTTGATTGATTAAAGGATAGGCAACAGCCGCAGCACCAACCGCCAACATGGCGTTAGTGGCAACAACGATAAAATCGCGCCGCCCCTGATTTTCAACAGTTTCGCTCATAACTCCCCCTCAATATCCCCATCTGATTTCAGGTTGGGGCGCATCACATGAGTGCTTGTGATACTCATATTGCTAATATAGCGCTACTATAACCATGTCGATAATCCTGACCAAGTGAATAATTGCATCTGGCCTCATGATCCGCCGTTTCTGCGACCAATTGCCCTAATTAGCGTGGCCATGGGTTGAAAAAATGCCGTCCCATCCAATGCAACCGCCTCGATCAAGGCCAGCGCACCTCTGGCGGCATCGACATCAGAATAGCCTCAACATTCCCCCCTGTGTTCAGGCCAAAGATTGTGCCTCGATCATAGAGCAAATTAAACTCCACATAACGGCCACGACGGATCAGTTGAAACTCCCTGTCTTCAGGGGTGAAAGCGGTATCCATGCGGCGGCGAACCAGTTTAGGATAAATATCCAAAAAAGCGCGGCCAACATCTTGAGTAAAGGCGAACTCATTCGCGAAGTCCCCTTCATCCAAGTAATCATAGAAAATGCCGCCAGCGCCGCGTTTTTCGTTACGATGCTTGAGGGTGAAATACTCATCACACCATGCGCGATATTCGGGATAATAATTAGGGTGATAGGCATCACAACAGGTTTTCATGCTGGCATGAAAATCCGCGACATCCTCGTCCTGCCATTTGATAGGGGTCAAATCAGCGCCGCCACCAAACCAACGCTTACCCTCTGAAAGACTGCCTGTGTTCAAATAACGGGTATTCATATGAACGGCAGGAACATAGGGGTTCTGCATATGCGCCACCAAAGAAATGCCACTAGCCCAAAAATGAGGTGTCTTTTCAGTTCCGGGGATTTGACCACGAAACGCCTCGCTGAACTCGCCATTAACCGTGGAAATATTAACCCCGACTTTTTCAAACACCTGACCCCGCATCACCGACATCACACCGCCGCCGCCGCCATCTCTTTGCCATGGGGTTTGTTCAAACCGGCCAGCCGGTCCTGCGTTTGGATGCTGAGCGACATAATCTTGCTCAATGGCTTCAAACGCCGCGCAGATCGCATCGCGAAGCGACCGAAACCACTCTTCGGCTTGGGTTTGGCGGTCTAGATAAAGCGCCTGATCAATCGGTTGTGAGGGGGTATGTTTCGCCATCTCATGATCCTTTGTTTTGCCTATGCCATTGGCTTATTGCGGCTAATTCCTTTTTTGGTAACGGGCTTTTTCTCATAACGGGGGCTTCGCGCTTTAATCTCACCAAGCAGATTTCCCCGATCAGCAGAAAAATGACTATCTAGCCAAACCTCTTCTATCTCAGCTAGCATCAGGCCAATCGATTTGCCATCAGCAATACCATAAGACCGAATATCGTCACCGTTAATCGGCATGATGGGGATATCATACCCCCTGATTCGCGCAAGGTGATCCGCCGATATTGTCGCACCCTCTAAATCAGGTGGTGGGGTTTGCTCAATCGTCTGTTTAAGCCAATTGACGATAAGGGCACCAGCCACATCATCACCAGACCAGCCCTTGCGGTGGCAAAGCCGCCAAACTTCCTGTTGCCAAAATTGCCCTGTTAAGCTTTTCATTTGCGGCAAGGACAATCGTGATCCAAACCGTTTTAGGCTTTGCTGTTCTTTGCGAGACAATTTCCAGTCTTGGGCAAGCCTTTGGGTCTGATCTTCTGGCAATAGCACTGACAAAGCCAGCATAGGGTCACGCCCCTCATCCCATTGCTGCCATTTGTCATAGCTGTTGATATCCCATTCCTTTGGGCAAATCGCCCTTAGCACCTTGAGTTCTTGCATCAGCGTCAAAGCCGCAACAGATCCCGACGCCAAAATCTTTCGCATTTCTAACGCTACCCTTTCCCCTGAAAGCGTGTCTAATTGAGTCGCGGCCTTGGTTAATGCCGCTTTTGTATTTTCATCAGGGGCTAATTGGCCAAAGCGTGCATAAAACCGAAAGTAGCGAAGCACACGAAGATAGTCTTCTGCCAGCCGATCATGGGGATCACCGATAAACCGAATTTTTCCAGATATGATATCTTCTTGCCCGTGATGCCAATCAATCACCTCACCTGATGAGGTTAGATAAAGGCTGTTAATGGTGAAATCCCGGCGGCAAGAATCAGCCAGCCAATCTTCGGTGTAGCCAACCTTCGCATGGCGACCATCAGTGGCGATATCCACGCGCAATGTGGTCAACTCAACTTTTATCTTTGGGTTTTGCGGATCACATATAGTGATTGTGCCATGGGCAAGCCCTGTTGGGATGGTCTTAAGCCCGTGGGATGCCATTAAGGCCATGGCTTGATCTGCTGGTAAGGGGGATGCCATATCAATATCTGGATGAGAGGCTGACATCTGCCCTAGCATCATATCACGGACAACACCGCCACAATACCTGCCCTCAACGCCGACACTATCTAGGGCAGCGATGATGCGGCGAGGCAGATCAAGGGCCAACAATCTGGCCTTATCGGCCATCATAGTCATTGGATATTGGTATCACCAAAACGATGCGGCACAATTTGTCCGTTTTCAAATTGAGCCGGATGATAGCGGTCGCTGATTTCGGCTTTTTCTTTATTTGTCAGCAAAAGCAACCCAATAAATACCACCGCAAACAATATTCCCCAAGGCAGGATGAGCCGAAAGGCAGAGGTCTCCGTGGCCGCATCAACATATTCAGCATCTGCTTCAAGATGCTGTTCTGCCTTCTTTTTTGCATATCGGTTAGCCATGGTAATCCCAAGCGTAATCCCAATGGCAATGGCAACAAGAATGATTGCTAGCCGAAGCATCTTATCGTCCTTTCATCATCATTTTCCGCGTGATCATAACAACTGGGATAGTTTGTGATGCCACTGGACAATAATTTTTGCCGTAGCCCCCCAGATATATTCCTCATCATGATCAATAACCCAAGTCAGGTAACTCCGCCCCTTACTCTTGATAGGCTCTTGTCTGAAATGCCTATCATTCAGCACTTTATCAAGAGGCAGGGGCAAGATAAGTGCCACCTCATCCGGCGCCGGCGTCAAGACAACACCGGGGTCAACAAAGCCCAATACCGGGGCGATATGAAATTGTTCTGCCGCTATCACGCCCGGCAGATAACCCACGGTTTCCACCGCTGATGCGGCAAGGCCAATTTCTTCATGGCTTTCGCGTAACGCCGCCTCAAGCACGCTTTCCCCGGCGTTGATTTTGCCGCCCGGAAAACAGACTTGCCCGGCGTGATCGGGAAGATGCGCCGTGCGCTTTGTTAGGATCAGTTTTGGGCTTTGTTCATCCATC
>JALRFL010000081.1 GCA_023259875.1 Alphaproteobacteria bacterium | reverse complement strand
CTGATGGTGGATCGTCTTGAAGAAGCCGTAAAGAAAGTGTTTAATTAAACAATATCATAATGATAATAACAAAAATTGATATTTTGATTTAATAAAATGTCAGCGATACAGTTTTTCTTTTCGCCAACCGCATACCGCGTTATGATGAGGCCTTTAGATCATGAGTAGTGAAGCGATGAAGATGTTTGCCAAATCCTTTACCCAGCAGGAAAGCATCCCCGAAGAGGGCATTGCTCGCGCAGTTGAAATTATGCGCTCAGGCCGCTTGCACCGCTATAATGTGGGGCCGGGTGAAGAATCCGAGGTCAGCTTGCTGGAACGCGAATATGCTGATTGGCAGGGCAGTAAGTATTGCATTGCCTGTGCTTCTGGTGGTTATGCGATTTCCCTGGCCTTGCGTGTGGCTGGGGTAAAGCATGGGGACAAGGTTTTGGCCAATGCCTATACCCTTGCGCCTGTGCCCGGGGCAATTCATAGTGTTGGCGGTGTTCCGTTATTCATTGAGATTGACGACAATTATCACATGGATATCGCAGATTTTGAGGCGAAAGCCGCCTCATCAGATGCTAAAGTTCTGTTGCTGTCCCATATGCGTGGTCACATTACGGATATGGAAGCCGTGATGGCCATTTGTAAGCAGTATGACATCATACTCATTGAGGATTGCGCCCATACCATGGGGGCATCTTGGCGAGGGGTGCGTTCTGGAAACTTTGGTACATTGGCGGCGTTTTCAACACAAAATTACAAGCATATGAACTCTGGCGAAGGGGGATTTTTGACCACCAATGATCCGGATATGGCGGCGCGAGCGGTGATTTCCTCAGGGTCATATATGCTGTATTCACGCCATGGGGCTATTCCTGATCCAGCGCATTTTGAAGCTGTGAAATACCATTCACCGAATTATTCTGGTCGGATGGACCATTTGCGTGCCGCGATGCTAAGGGCGCAACTGCCCCAACTGGAAAACAATGTTGCCCGTTGGAATGCGCTTTATGATGATTTGCACCGCCGTATCAAAACGATCAAGGGGGTAACCATTCCGGATCGAAAACAAGAGGAATCCTATGTTGGCTCATCCATCCAGTTTCGGATGGATGGGGTGGAACGCGCGGATATTCCGGCGGTGATTAGCCGTCTAGCTAATCGAGGTGTGGAATTGAAATGGTTTGGGGATGATGAACCCAAAGCCTTTACCAGCCGTTATGACAGCTGGCGTTATCTGGATCACCTGCCTGTTTTGCCTAAAACCTTATCGGTTCTGGAAAAAACCGTTGATATGCGCATACCCCTTACCTTTACTCTGGAAGACACGGCATTGATCGCGTCTATTCTTTCAGAAGAAATAACCATGATGACTAAAGGAAACAAAGCAACAGCATGAAAACCGTCACCTGCATAGAAGACTTGCGGCAAATGCACCGTCGCCGCGCCCCAAAAATGTTTTATGATTATGTTGATAGCGGATCATGGACACAAAGCACTTACCTTGCCAACGAAAGCGATTTGCAAGGGTTGAAATTTCGCCAACGGGTAGCGATTGATGTGAGCGCCAGATCAACCCAAATGCCCATGTTAGGCCAAATGTTACCTATGCCTGTGGCATTAGCGCCAACAGGGTTAACCGGAATGCAATATGCGGATGGTGAGATATTGGCAGCAAAAGCGGCGGCTAGCTTTGGTGTTCCCTTTACCCTTTCCACCATGTCTATCTGTTCGATCGAAGATGTGGCAGAGAACACAGATAAACCGTTTTGGTTTCAGCTATATGTGATGCGTGATCGTGATTTTGTTCGCCGGTTGGTTGAACGCGCGAAAGCGGCAAAATGTTCGGCTCTGATGCTGACCTTGGATTTGCAATTAATGGGGCAACGCCATAAGGACATTAAAAATGGCCTAAGCGCACCGCCACGCCTGACGATGAAAAATATTCTCAACATGATGACCAAACCTGCATGGTGTATGGGGATGCTGGGCACTAAGCGCAGGCAGTTTCGCAATATTGTTGGCCATGTTGACGGGATTGATGATATGGCCTCACTTGCGGAATGGACAACAGGTCAATTTGATACCAGCCTGAATTGGGAAGATGTCGCCGCGATCCGCAAACAATGGGATGGCCCATTTATTCTCAAAGGGATTCTGGATGTTGAGGATGCGAAAACCGCCGCCAGTCTTGGGGTTGACGCCGTGGTTGTCAGCAATCATGGCGGCCGTCAGCTTGATGGTACCTGTTCTGCAATCAAAATGTTGCCGCAGATCGTGGACGCGATTGGTAAATCCACCGAAGTCTGGATGGATAGCGGCATCCGATCAGGCCAGGATGTGTTGCGCGCCGTAGCGTTAGGGGCAAAGGGAACATTAATTGGCCGTGCCTTTTTGTATGGCTTGGGCGCTATGGGTGAACAGGGCGTCACAAAAGCCTTGGAAATTATCCAAAAAGAACTCGATACCACGCTTGGCCTTTGTGGTCAGAATGATCTCGCCAAAGTTGGGCCAGATATCCTGTTGCGTTAGGGATGGGAAACCAAAAATCGCTTGGCTAAGAGGTTTTGGCCTGATATCGCGTGACCAGATAAACCCCCACGGATGCTAAAGCAAAGCCTAGCACAGTTATTGGCCCAAGGGGTTCTTTTAAGGCAAGGTTAGCGATAATCGCAGTTGTTGGCGGAACCAAAAACAACAAAGAAGTGGTCGCCGCCATGGTGCCGCGCTTGATCAATATCATAAGGATCACATATGCCCCTGCGGACACTGCCAACACTTGCCACATCAACGCATAGATGAAATTCGGATGCCAAGTGATGCTTGGGGTTTCTACCGTTTGTATCAATAACAGAAAAAAACAGGATGCCGCCAAGGCTTGTATAGCGTTGCTTTTCACCAAACTCATGCGGCCACTGATGCGTTTATGAATAAGGGTGCCAATGGTGATGGCTAGCAATGCGATGACGCTAGCCAAGATGCCTTCTGTTGGCGTATCCATCCGCAAGGATGGCGACAAGGCCACCACAACCCCAACAAATCCAACACATATACCAAGCCACTGAATAGGCCTAGGTTTTTCATGAAACAACACCACGGCAAGCGCGGTTGTTAATAACGGCTGGGTGGAAACAATTAACGCGGTTAAGGCAGAACCTAGGCCAGATGCCATGGCATAAAAACTGGCCCCTAGATAACCGCCATGCAGCAAAAGGCCAGTCAAGATGGTTAAGGCCAGAGGTTCTTTTGCTTTATCCTTGGCGGCGGTGTTCTGCCGTGTGGATGAAAACCATAACCCGACAGCAACAAAAATCACAAAAACAATGCTAAAGCGCACAAAAAGAAAGGCAAAAGGTGTGGCGTGATCAACGCCAATTTTTGCCGAAACAAACGCCGATGACCATAAGAACACAAACAGATAGGGGGAAAGACGAAGATACATCACAATATGAACTTTTTAAAAATGAGATTTAGGTAAGGATTAACCTCTGGGGTGGAGCCATATCGTCGCGTCGGCTGGTTGAGTTTATATTAAAACGCTGGCATTAACTATCCCCTAAAATGAGATTTGCCCCCATAGGAATGGGGCCAAAAGAATGCGGCCTAAAAAACAAAGACGAATGAAAAGTAAATATTGATTTTATTGTTGCTTGGACTAAGTATTATTTGCCGTGCAGTATGCACTTAATGGATCAAGACTTTCATGTCTCTTAAACAGTTATTATTACCTTCATGTAAGCCTTCTAGCCGAAAAGCGATTTTGCCATCGCCATTGTCAAAACCTTTCCTTGCCGCTTTGCTTATGGGTGTTTTTGTTGTTGGGTTTCCGCTAACAGCCCATAGCCAACAAGGCCGCTCAGCGAGCAAGGTTGAAGTCGCTATTGTGGTTGAAGAAATGTTAACGCCTTCGGTTGATATTGACGCGCGGATGGTGATTAATCAAGACCGCGCCGTCACCGCCCCAAATCAGGGTATTGTCAGGGTTGAAAACTGGCAGGTCGGCGATATGGTGGAAAAAGGCGATGTGTTAGCCACCCAAGACATGAGCGATATGACCCATCAGCTGGAATTGCTTCGGCTAGACTTTGCCCAGACCAAAGATCATCTTGATGAAATCTCTAGCCAGCTTGCGTTCGAAAAAACACTGTTGGAATTGGCCAAAGACCAATTAGCATTACAGCAAGATAAACTGGAACGCTTAACAACACTTGCCAATGAACAAATCATTCCCAAAGATCGCATAGACGAAGCCATGCGGACGCATCTTGCCGCGCGGCAGGTGTTGATTGGTCATCGCCAGAAAATATCAAAACTTGAAGCCGATTTTGAACAGTCCAAGCATAACAAAGCGCGCACCGATCTTTTGATCAATGATCTGCTGGCAGATATCAAGGCGGCAACCCTGAAAGCGCCGGTGTCAGGTCAGTTGGTGGCATTACCCCAATTTGACGCCCAATATTTCCGCGAAGGGGAGATGGTCGCCAAGATCAGAACAGACACTGATTATGAATTAGAAGCCGATGTGCCGATCAAATGGTTGCGCTATTTGCGGCAAGCCAATGTGATCCATGGCAAGGATGCTGATGGAGAGGGGCTGACAGCACTTCTTCGCAGTGAATTGCCAGAAGAAAACGCTCGCACCGCCACGCGGCCAGTTCGTTTTCATCTGACCTCGCCCCTTAGCTCGGCCATGATGGCAGATGCGGCACAAGTTCAGCTGAATATTCCTGTTGCTGATCAACAATTGGTGTTGACGATACCGGTTGACGCCATGATCCCTAAGGGGGATGGGGCGGTGGTTTTTGTTGTCCAAGACAACAAAGCCATTCGCACGGAAATTCGTTTGGGCGAGGCCTTTGGTGATAAAATTATTGTCAAAAGCGGCCTCACGCTTGGCCAGCAAGTGATCAGCAAAGGCAACGAAGGCCTGCGTGACGGCGCGGACATTACGATCATCAGCGGTGGCGATGAAGGCTGATCATGCATAATCTGATCCGGTTTTCGATTAATCATCTGACGGCCATTTTGGCCTTGATGCTGATGATTTTTTTGTTTGGCTTATCGGCCTTACAAACCGTGCCAATTCAGCTAACCCCCGATATTGAGAAGCCTGTCTTGCAAGTAAGGGTGAATTGGCCGGGGGCTTCGCCTGCGGATGTTGACCGTGAGATTATTAACCGGCTGGAAAGCGAATTGTCATCACTAAGCGGTGTGGAATCAATTGAATCCCGATCGTTTTTTGGTCAGGCACGAGTGACGCTCACCTATTCAGTTCATCAGGATATGGATAAAGCCCTGACCCTTTTGTTGTCTGAGGTGTCTAATATCACGGATTTGCCGGATGAAGCCAAAAACCCTGTGGTCAGAACATCCAATTCGGATGATTCCCCCATTGCGCGTCTGGCCTTAATGGCTCTGCCTGCCACCGAAGGCGCGCCGCCATCAGTGCCACTTAATCAGCTAGGACGGTATTTGCAGACCGATATCATGGACCCATTGTCACGGGTTTCAGGGGTGTCAGAGGTTTTCAAATATGGCGGCGATGATATGGAAATGCGCGTGCTGGTGGATGTTGACCGCCTTGCGCTCTATCGGCTTGATATTTCTGCTATCATCAATGCCTTGCGTTCAGCCACCACCCAGCAAAGCGTTGGTGATATTGAGGCAGGAAAGCGCAATTATACCGTCAGGGTATCGCCCGATTCTTTCACCCCGGATACCGCAGGGGATGTCATTATTCATTCTCAACTGAATGAAAATGGCAGCATTGTTCCGATCCGTTTATCTGATATCGCCACGATAGAAGTCGGGCCAAAGGAAAGCACCAGTTTTCGCCGCTTGAATGGCGAAAATGCGATCATTATTAACGCCACTCGTGAACAAGGCACGAATGTTGTTCAGACCATGAAGGCGTTAAAACAGACCATCCAAGAGATGAACGCAGGTCATCTGGCTGATAAAGGGCTGTGGATTAAGATGGTGTATGACGAAACGGTCTATATATCTTCGGCGATTTCACTGGTTCAGCAAAATATCTTTGTTGGCGGCTTTTTGGCGGTGGTTATTCTTCTCATCTTTATGCGCAGTGTCATGACAACAGTGATCGTGTTTTGTGCCATTCCGGTTTCGGTTGTTGGGACATTTGTGGCGGTGTCTATGCTGGGGCTATCCATTAATGTGATTTCGCTTGCGGGGCTTGCCTTTGCGATTGGGATGGTGGTGGATGCCTCGATTGTCAGTCTGGAAAACATCTTTCGCTTGCGGCAATCCGGCATGGGTGCGCGTGAAGCCGCGTTTGAGGGGGCAAGACAGGTCTGGGCGCCAATCCTTGGGTCTGCCATCACCACGGTTGTGGTGTTTATTCCGGTGATTATCCTTAAGATACCGGTGGGTCAGTTGTTTCGCGATATTGGGGTGGCGATTTCTGTGTCGGTGCTGATATCTGTTCTGGTCTCGGTGACGGTCATACCTGCGATATCATCGGTGTTGTTAAAGCATAAAAATTATGACCCTAAAGATATGCTGCGCCTGCCTGTGTTGGATGCTTTTGCCGGTGCGTTTAAGCGATTGGTGATTGCCTACGCGAGGATGATGACCACCTCATCACGCCGAGGGGTGATAGTGATTGCATCAGCAATGCTGATCGTCATTGGCGGAATGATTTTGCTGATGCCGAAATTGGATTACCTACCTGATGGCAATTCCAATTTTGTTTTTGGTCGGGTATCCGTGCCGCCGGGATATTCGATTGATGAAACCATGCAAATCGCAGGCGAGATGGAAAAACACGCCAAGCCATTATGGCAAGAGGATGTGGACACAACCCAAGCGCCAGCTATCGAACGGTTCTTTTTTGTCGCGTATAGCGGCGGGGCTTTTGCTGGTGGCTCAACGGTTGATCCCAGTCGGGTTAATGAATTGCGGCCAATTTTGATGCGTCCGATTTTTAACATTCCGGGGGCATCGGTGTTTGTCGTGCAGTCATCCTTATTTGGTCGCTCGGTGGGCGGTTCACGGGCGATTAAGATCAATGTCTTAGGCAATGACCTTGAGGATATCCAACTGGTGATCGAGGGGTTGGATAAACGCTTGAAACAGGCCTTTCCGCGCCAAGACGGCAATCAAATTCGCATTGTCCCAAGCCTTAACAACAACGCTGCCCAGCTTCATATCGTTCCGGATATCAAGGCTCTGTCGCGGCTTGGGCTTTCTATTCGGGAGTTTGTCAGTTTTGTCGATGTCTTTAATGACGGCTATATAATTAATCAGGTGCCTTATCAGGGTGAGTTGCTGGATATGCAGTTGCGCGGCAAGACCGCAGGCCAGTTATCTATTGATCAGCTTAAATCCCTTCCTATTGTGGCCAAAGATGGCTCTATGGTGCGCCTGTCTCAAGTGGCATCGGTGGATTTTGTCAACGCGCCTGAAGAAATCCAACGCCTAGGCGGCAGATTGGTCATGTCGGTGGTGCTAAGACCCGTGGAAAGTCTGACCCTCGAAGACAGCATTTCCGTCATTGAAAACGACATTATCCCCGAATTATCTGATCTGATGACCGGTGGAACAACGATTGAAATCTCTGGCGCGGCTAGTGAATTGGCAACCACTTGGCAGGCGATGAAAACTAATGTGATACTGGCGATTTTGGTGATTTATCTGGTGATGAGCATTTTGCTTCGCAGTTTTGTGTTGCCGATTATTATCCTGATGGTGATACCCGTGGCCGGGGCAGGGGGATTGCTTGGCCTAACGCTTCTTAACCTCTTTATCAGCCAGCCTTTGGATATGCTGACCATGCTTGGTTTTGTGATTCTCACAGGGGTGGTGGTGAATAACGCGATTTTGATGGTGGAACAAACCAGCCTGCATATCAAAGAAGACGGCTATCAGATTTCAGACGCGATTGTTGAGGCAGCAAGCAACCGAATTCGCCCGATTTTTATGTCCACCATGACCTCTTTATTTGGCTTGTTGCCTTTGGTGATTTTTCCGGGAGCAGGATCAGAATTGTATCGCGGCATTGGCGTTGTGGTGTTTGGCGGATTAGGGCTTTCCACCATTGCCACGCTATTTATCGTGCCAGTGATGTTATCGGCGTTTCGGCGGTATTTGCCGCAACCGCAAACCCCCTAAATTCCCCTAAATCCCCCCTTAGAATGATGGGTCATGGGTGCAAGAATTGCCCTTACGCCGATTTTGCGTCATGATCACCGTCATCATCTGTAACCGTTAGCCTGTCGGAGGGGCAAAGAGATGGATTTCAACGACAGCTTTTCTTCCCTTCGCGTGGATGGTGATGGGGTTAAGATTCATCTGCGCCATAAGGGTGAGGGCTCGCCATTATTGTTGATCCATGGCTATCCGCAAACCGGATATATGTGGCATAAGATCGCTGACCAATTAGCCGCCTCGCATCATGTGATTATTCCCGATATTCGCGGTTATGGGCGGTCTGATAAACCAGCCACGGACGCTGCCCATTCGCCATATGCGAAACGCGCGATGGCAAAGGATATGATGGCGGTGATGGCACATTTTGGTTATGCGCGGTTTGATGTCGCCGGTCACGATCGGGGCGGCAGGGTGGCGCATCGTCTAGCCAGGGATTATCCTGATGCGGTTAAGCGACTAGCGGTGTTGGATATTGCACCGACCGCCGCCATGTATGCCGCCGCGGATATGGATTTCGGCAGGGCGTATTACCATTGGTTTTTCTTGATTCAGCCTGCGGGGATCATTCAGAGGCTATTGCTCTGAAGCAGCGTCCTCTTCATGCAACCCAGCATGCTTGAACTGATGCTGGTGAGTCTCAATGGACTCGATGCGATAGCGCCTTTTCTGGCCATCTTGCTCCATATCAACTTCCTCACCCACTGACTTGCCTATCAGATGTTTCGCAAAGGGCGACAGGTAACTGATGATACCCGATTCAGGATCCGAGTCCCAGGCCCCAAGTATGGTGAAATTCTCATTCCTGTTTTGGCTTAGCTCATTGACGCGGACAAGGGTGCCAGGATTGACTGTCGCCGTATTCACTTCAGCGAAATCGGTTCCGCGAGCTC
>JALRFL010000053.1 GCA_023259875.1 Alphaproteobacteria bacterium | reverse complement strand
TTGTAATGGCCTCACCATCCGAAGTCATGGTAATCAAACCAAAATCTGTTGATTCTGTTTTTGTGAACATGGCCTTTTCCCAGTTTTTTATAAAGCACGGACTAATGCGATCAAATCAAAGAGCCAAACCGAATGAAATATATTATGAGGCATAGTGTATGCGTGATCAAGACGAAACCATTTTTGCTTTAGCAACACCTCCTGGCAGGGCTGCGCTTCAGATTATTCGTCTTTCTGGCCCTCAAGCATCTCTTGCGGTTAAAACGCTTTGTTCACATTTGCCAGAACCACGGCAAATGGCATACACCGCGATGTGTGATGCCAAGGGAGATATCATTGATCGCGGTATGGTAGCTTGGTTTCCTTCGCCTTCAACGCCAACGGGTGAGGACTATGCAGAGTTTCATCTGCATGGTGCCCCGCAAATCGGTCATTTTTTGATGCTTGCCCTTGAAGATATTCCTGAATGCCGCCTTGCAGACCCGGGGGAGTTTACGCGCCGGGCGTTTCTGAATGGTAAGATGACCTTGGATCAGACCGAGGCGCTGGCAGATATCATTGATGCTGATACGATTGCTCAGCATCGCCAAGCCATGGCGCGGCTTGATAAGCCTTTAAGCCAAATCACCAATCACTGGCGGCAGGAGTTGATTGGGATGATGGCTAATCTTGAGGCGGCATTGGACTTCGCGGATGAGGAAATACCCGATAATCTGGTTGAGGATGTTGCTATCCGTCTTAGCAGAATGCGTGATGGTATCGGGGTTATGCTTAAGGATTCTGAACGAGGTGTCATCATTCGTGATGGGATAAAGATTGCGCTTATTGGCAAGCCTAACGCCGGAAAATCGACTTTATTAAATGCCTTGGTGGGTCGACCAGAGGCTATTGTATCGCCTGAGGCAGGAACAACACGTGACATCATTCAGGTGACGCTGAATGTGGCAGGATATGCAGTTCACCTAAAGGATACCGCAGGATTGCGAGCCTCTGATCATGCGATTGAACAAGAGGGCATACGCCGCGCCGCAGAAACCGCACGAGAAGCGGATATCGTGGTGATGCTGATTGATGCAAATGATCCCCAGAAAGAGGCGACCAAACACGCTCTGATGGATCAGGCTGGGCTTGAGGCAACCGCCGAACGGCCACTGGTGATGCCAGTGATAAGCAAACGCGATTTGTTGAGCAATAAAGACGCCGCCCCAGATTGGCCGGATGATTGGATAGCCATTGCCGCCAAGACAAGCGAGGGGTTAGATGAATGGCATGAAGCGATCAAGCCTATGATGGCGGAGCTGGTCGGCGATACCGGTGAGGCGGCGATGATTAGCCGCCATAGGCACCACCAAGCGCTTACCGCTTGCTATGACAGTTTAGGTCAAGCGCAAGCGGTGGATCTGCGGCTGCATCCGGAGCTGTTGGCCGAAGATTTGCGCCACGCGGCGACCGCATTAGGGCGGATTTCTGGCCATATTGATGTGGAAGATATTCTGGATGATATCTTTAGCTCATTCTGCATCGGAAAATAGTAAGTAATTGAAAAATAATAATAAAAAATGTTTCACATGAAACATTTCTAGTCTTGATAGCGCTGACAAAGCTTGACCCTGTGAGGGCAAAAGCGTATGGTCAGGCCGATTTTGCCAAGGTGGCAACCCAAGATGGCAAAGAGGTGTTTTCAAGATGTATGCATTTGATGTGCTTGTGGTTGGTGGGGGTCATGCTGGGGTTGAAGCCGCAGCGGCCGCTGCGCGCATGGGCGCTAAAGTGGCTTTGTTGACCATGCGCCGAGATATGATCGGTGAGATGTCGTGCAATCCAGCGATTGGTGGACTTGGCAAAGGCCATTTGGTGCGTGAAATAGATGCCCTAGACGGGTTAATGGCTAAAGCGATTGATGCGTCAGGAATTCAGTTTCGTATGCTGAACCGATCTCGCGGCGCGGCGGTACAGGGCCCACGCGCGCAAGCTGATCGTGCGCTCTATAAATCCGCTATTCAGCAATTGCTTGCTGACACCGAGGGATTAACGGTGATTGAGGCCATGATTGGTGATCTGATCATCTCGGATGGGCGTTTTGCCGGGTTTATCACCGAGGATGGTGTGTCTTATTATGCGCCAGCGGCTGTTTTGACCACAGGGACGTTTCTTGGTGGCATTATTCATTTAGGCTCAGAGCGAAGCCCAGCAGGGCGTTTTGGTGAGGCACCATCACAGAAATTGGCTCAACGCTTACGCGATCCTGACCTCGGTCTTGCTATTGGCAGATTAAAAACAGGGACGCCAGCGCGGCTAGACGGGACAACCATTGCATGGGATCGCCTGGAAAGTCAGCCTGCGGATGATCCGCCAGTGCCATTTTCGACTATGACCGATGTGATCACCGTGCCCCAAATTGCTTGCGGCATCACACGCACCAATGCCAAAACCCATCGGATCATCAGCGAATCCATCCATCTTTCCGCGGTGTATTCAGGGCAAATCGAAGGCCAAGGCCCTCGCTATTGCCCTTCGATTGAAGACAAAGTGGTACGGTTTAAGGATCGGCAATCGCATCAGGTGTTTTTAGAGCCTGAAGGATTAGAAGATCACACCGTTTATCCAAACGGCATTTCCACCAGCCTTCCGCGTGAAGTCCAAGATGCCATGATTGCGTCAATGGAGGGGTTGGAACACGCCCGAATTATCAGATATGGCTATGCCATTGAATATGATTACCTTGATCCAAGGGGTTTGACGCGGGGATTAGCACTTAAAGCTCTGCCCGGGCTTTATCTTGCAGGCCAAATTAACGGCACAACAGGCTATGAAGAGGCTGGCGCGCAAGGATTAATGGCCGGCATTAATGCGGCCTTAGCCTCATCAGGCCATGATGAGCCCTTTGTGCTGGATAGAGCGACAGCTTATACTGGGGTGATGATAGATGATCTGATCACGCGCGGCGCCCCTGAACCCTATCGTATGTTTACCTCAAGGGCAGAATATCGGTTGTTGTTACGCGCGGATAACGCCGATCAGCGGTTAACAGACCTTGGGAAAGCCATAGGCGTTGTTGGGCCAGAAAGAGCAAAACATTGGGCTGAGAAAACATCGCATCTCAAAGCGGCGGAACTGTTGCTTGATGCCTCAAGTGCTATTCCATCACAATTGGCAAAAATCGGACTTAATGCCAGCCGCGATGGCAGGGCGCAATCTGCTCGGAAATTATTGGCAAGAGATGGGGTTACCATCTCCCAATTGATGCCATTATGGCCGGAATTTGCCCAAATCCCCCAGAAATATCATGGGCAAATTGAAACCGATTGCCGGTATGCGGCCTATCTTGATCGTCAGAAAGCGGATATTGCCGCATTGCGCCGGGATGAGTCTTTGCGCATTCCATCCCAGCTGAATTATCATCAGATTGGGGGGCTATCAGCTGAAAGCGTGGATATCCTGAAGCGGTATCAGCCAGAAACCATTGGTCATGCCAGCCGCTTACCGGGGCTAACCCCTGCCGCAGTTCTGGTGTTAATTCGTCATATTCATCGCGCCGCCTAATGTTTCACGTGAAACAAAACCCTTGCAAAGGCAATATATCCAAGCGGTCAGGAGACCAGTGCTATGATATCTGATGCTACCACACGTGATGAGGTTTTATCTGAAATCCGCGCCACGCAAGAGCAAATCACGAAATTAAATCAATATGTCGCCTTGCTGGACGAATGGCAAAAAGGCTTGAGCCTCATCGGACCGGGGACGATAGATCAGGTCTGGCAAAGGCATATTCTGGATTCGGCGCAGTTGCGGCAGCATATCGACCCATCAGCAGGGCTGATCATGGATATTGGCAGTGGTGCAGGGTTTCCGGGGTTAGTTTTGGCGATTCTTTACGGTGATCAGCTGAAATATCCAATGAAATTGGTGGAATCAGATGGCCGTAAATGTCGTTTTTTAGAAACGGTGATAGCCGAAACAGGTGCTAAGGCTATGGTAGTGAATGAACGGCTAGAGCATCTGGAGTTAATGTGGCCATATATGATCCTTGCGAGGGCTGTGGCATCCCTTGATAAACTGTTGGTGTGGACGGAAAGGCAACAGCATCCCGGTCTCACCTGCCTGTTTATGAAGGGAAAAAAGGCAAATGAAGAATTGACCGCGTTAAAAAACTATCCCAAGATCAAAGTGACATCAACGCCAAGCATCACGCACCCTGATGGGGTAATTTTGTGCCTGAAGGGGTTTCGTTTAACGCAAACGGTGCGTCAGACGCCGCGATCTCACAAAACGCCAAAAGCAAAGCCAAATATGGGGAAAATGAGCGCAACACAAAGACGAGATAAGCCACAAAAGACGAACGAAAGCTCAAGATATGACAAAAAGTAATATTATCGCTGTCAGTAACCAAAAAGGTGGCGTTGGCAAAACAACAACAACTGTCAATTTGGCTACCGCCCTAGCCGCAAGTGGGCGCCGCGTCTTGGTGGTTGATGCTGATCCGCAAGGCAATGCGAGTACGGGTCTTGGTGTGGATAGAGATCACCGAGAGGATGATCTTTATCAACTGATCTCTGGGGTGATTGGCATAAAAGAGGCGATCACCAAAACCGCTGTTGACGGGGTTGAACTGATTCCGGCTTCAGCCGATTTATCCGCGATTGAATTGGAATTGGCCAGCAAAGATAACCGCAATTCTAGGCTTAAATCATTGATATTAAACACAAAAAACAAATATGATTATATTTTTATTGATTGCCCTCCTTCACTTGGTCTGTTGACGGTAAATGCCTTGGTGGCGGCAGATTCGGTGCTAATTCCCTTGCAATGCGAATATTATGCGCTTGAAGGCTTATCGCAGTTAATGGATACGGTGGAAATGGTGCGGCATGGGCTTAATCCAGACCTAACCATCAAAGGCATTGTCTTGACCATGTATGATAGCCGAAATAATCTATCGGCTATGGTCGCGGCCGATGTTCGTGATCATTTGGGCGCGTTGGTCTATCAAACGGTAATCCCGAGGAATGTCAGGGTATCTGAGGCCCCATCTTATGGCGTTCCGGTGTTACTTTATGATATCGGTTGTAGCGGCTCAGCCGCCTATATTTCGCTTGCGGGCGAGTTTATCAAGCAGGAAAAAAAACATGGCTAAAAAACCCCCTCATCACACCCCTGAAAACTCCTCTTCCTCGTCTTCAAGGCGAACAAGCGAAAAAGGCTTGGGCCGGGGGCTTAAGGCGCTGTTAGGGGATCGCCCCGCGCTTGATGCGGTAAGTGCGGATCAGATGGCGTCAGGAGCATCCAAGGGGGAAACCAAACAGAGCCAAAATGACCGCATTATCCCTATTGAAAAGATTTCCCCCAATCCGTGGCAGCCAAGACAGCATTTCGCAGATAGCGAATTGGCGGAATTAGCAAAAAGCCTGAACCATCATGGCATGATTCAACCGCTTTTGGTACGTCCGCATCCCGATAAGCCAGACCATTTCCAATTGATCGCAGGTGAGCGCAGATGGCGCGCCGCGCAATTGGCAAAGCAACACGAAGTGCCGGTTGTTATTCGCAACACGGATGAAAAACAAGCCGCTGAAATGGCATTGATTGAAAATATTCAACGCCAAGACCTGAATACGATCGAAGAAGCAGAAGGATATCGCCGGTTGATGGATGAGTTTTCGTATACCCAAGAAGAACTGGCTGGCGTTGTAGGAAAATCCCGTAGCCATTTAGCCAATACTTTAAGGCTGTTAAACTTGCCGCCAAAAGTGCGCGAGATGATCGCCAGTGGCATCCTTACCTCTGGGCAGGCGCGCCCATTGATCGGTCACGATGACGCCACTGCACTTGCAGAAATGATTGTAAAACAAGGCCTTAACTCAAGGCAGGCAGAACAACTCGCAGCAAAACCAAAACCCAAAACAGCACTACCAGTTAAAACGGTTGATGCTGATCTGAAAGCCATGGAACACCGTTTAGCAGAAGTGTTAGGGCTGAATGTGAAGGTTGATTTCAATCTGAAAACCGAAAAGGGCAAGGTGATGATTTCTTGTGCGTCTCTTGACCAATTTGATGCGCTGATTGATCACTTGATGCAGAAAAAATAACCGCTTAGCGTCTTTGTCCGGCCATTTGGCTAATGGCTAGCATGGCCTGTGCCGTGGATGTGGCGGCAGGAAGGCCTTGACGAGTTTGCTCTTCCGCTTGCCCAAGCCGATCAATAGCTTTGATGATATTTTGTGATGACCAATGGGTTAAATGACGGGTGACCATGGCCTTTTCATTAAAAAATATGGGCGGTTTATGCTGGCTGACCGCATCGTTAGCGTTAAGGCCTGTTTCCATCATCCCGGCCAGGCGAAAAAGCCGAAGAAAATAAGTCATGCCAGCTCTTAAAATCGCTTCAGGGGCAATAGCATCGGTCATGGCACGGTCAAACTGATCTCCAAGCGAGCGAATATCACCTGATGCCGCCGCTGCAATAACATGCGAAGTGGCAATTTGGGCGCTATCCCCAAGGGCAGCTACCGCCATTTCAAGGGAAATATGACCATTAGGCCCCGCCATGACAGCCAGTTTTTCCAATTCAGATCGGCTCATCAAACGGTCTGAGCCCAAATGGCTGATCATCCAATTCATGGCATCGCCATCAACGCGAATGTGATGTGCCGAAAATATGTTTTTTGCTAGCGCTGACAATTGACGCTCCTCGTCAGGATAACAGCCAATCGTTCCGGCCATTGGTGACGCATCAAGAAGCTTAACCAATTTTGAACGCGTGTTGACGCTCTCTGATGTCATCACAATGATGCTATGATCCGGGGGATGATCAAGAAGCCGTTTGATCTGATCTGTTGCTGTGTCTGTGATGTTGCTGACGCGAACGAGCCGTTTATCACCCATGGCCGGGATGGCGGCGGCGCTGTCATACAATAAGGTGGGATCAGCGTTAATGCTATCACCGGTTAATTCGGTGACGGAAAACGGATCTTTGAGATCAGCCACATATTGGCGCGCTAGGGTTTTGGAACGCTCACTAATCAGACCTTGGTCTGCTCGGGGGCAAAGATCGACGACTGGGTGGTGTGATTGAAGTCGATCGAGACCTTGGGCTCGGGATCGTAGGACATCACCATGCCCATGCTGCCAGCAACGGCCTCGCGGACCGCCTCGTTAACGTCCTCGACGGTCACGCTCTTGGCCGCTTCGAATACCAGATCGACGGCCGAAACATTCGGGGTCGGCACACGCATTGCCGAGCCATCGAGCTTGCCGGCCAGCTCAGGGAGAACCTCGCCAAGGGCTTTGGCGGCGCCGGTCGAGGTCGGGATCATCGCCATCGCCGCGGCGCGGGCGCGATAGAGGTCGCTGTGGCGACGGTCGAGGGTCGGTTGGTCGCCGGTGTAGCTGTGGATCGTCGTCATGATGCCGCGCTCGATGCCGATGGCGTCGTTCAAGACCTTCGCAAGCGGGGCAAGGCAATTGGTGGTGCAAGAGCCGTTCGACACCATGCGGTCGTCGGCTTTCAGGAGCCGGTGATTAACCCCGTAGACGACCGTGCGCTGCACGTTCTTGGCGGGGGCCGAGATCAGAACCTTCTTGGCGCCGCGTTCGAGGTGGGCCTTGGCTTTTTCGCCGTCGTTGAAGGCGCCGGTGCATTCCAGGACAACATCGACGCCAGACCAGTCGAGGTCGTCGAGGTTGCGGGTCGACATGACCTCCATCGGCCCGCGGCCGAGATCCATCTCGTTGCCAGTCACGCGGATCTCATTGGGGAAGCGACCGTGGACGCTGTCATATTTCAAAAGGTGCGCGTTGGTCTCGATCGGGCCTGTGGCGTTGATCTTGACGACCTGAACATCATTGCGTCCGCTTTCAGCGATCTGGGCCAAGGTACAGCGACCAATACGGCCAAATCCGTTGATACCGATCGTGACGGTCATGGATTCTTCCTTTTGTCTGACTTTTACAGAGTGCCTAAGTGGAATCCGGGCCGTGGCAAAGGGAAATAGTGATAGGCTGCAATGTGTTAGCGTTAACTTGGGCGCAATGTCGCAGTATAGCGCTAACCGTTTGCGC
>JALRFL010000012.1 GCA_023259875.1 Alphaproteobacteria bacterium | reverse complement strand
TATTCACCCTTATATATTACTTCATTTATATGACAAGATTGTAACAAAGGTAAATATGATCAATTTTTTATGGTTGTTTCGCTTTCTGAACGCCCCCCCCGACTCGCCCGACTCACCCGAAGGTCAAGCCGATATGCCCAGACCAATAGAAATCACCACCTACTACATCCTTGGGTTGCCAGAAAACGCTGACTTTTTTAAAAGCCTCCTCAAGGCTGTTAAGAGATGGCAACAATCCGCGTTGCAATTTGCTGGCATAGTCAATGGATTCGGACACAGCCTGACCAGCCTGACGGAGCATCTGCGTGCGTGCCGCGATTGTTTCTTCAAGATGATCATGGGTATTCATAATTTCGGCTTTGAGGCGCTTTTGCTCTTGCCGTAGACGCAAGATGATGATCCCCATCACCAGACAGATCAATATCAGCCCACCAATGGCTAAAAACAACATCGTGATATGGGGTATATTGATCATCGGCAGAAGGTAATTGGTATCCCCTAAAACACATAAATCCTTGGGGCATATCCCAAGTTTGGCTTAACTCAAGCCATGCTATCATATTAGCAAACAGTCATGAACTAAAACCATGATCCCTTAGTGCCATCCCCAAGGGAGGATAAAGATCAGAAAAAAACCAGCCTGATGATCAGGCTGGTTTCAGTTATCGGGTGCATGAGGAAAGACTAGATAAGTTGCACCGGATGCGAATTATCATTTGCGGCAATTTGTGCGACGCGGTGTTCATCGGAATGTTGTAAGCCCAGCTCAGAAAAAGCATCTTCGTTATTGAGGACTTCGGCCTCACCGCTTTTCTCAATAATCTCAAGCAGCTTTTCTTCCGCAGACATATTGTCATCATGCATAACGGTGACCGCCACCAGCGCGGCTATGGTTGTCACAGTTGTGTCATTATGCGAGGCTTGGTCTGGGCGGAAAGGTAAAATAAGACATTCCTTTTGAAGTTCTTCAATGATGTGGGTCATTGACTTTCTCCTTGGAAATACAGATGGTTTTGGGGCAAAAGAAGCGTTGCATCAGGAAGGACGCATACCAGATATAGAGATTTATAAGGCTCTGGATACAACATTCATGAATGAGTACACATGAAATGCGAATCGGTGTCAATGTAAATATGCCCCGATTCGCAAAAATTCCTAGAACGGTCATTTTGGCTTTTGAAAGCAAAGGCCGGGAAAATATCCATAAAAGAAAACCGGCCTCAAAATAGAGGCCGGTGAAAAACTTAGTTAACTCATATCCTTAATCGCTATAGCGAAAGGATCAGCTGCCAACCCGGCGGACATTAATTGTTCCGCTTGGTTTATTATTGACATTTTTAACCGTATTGCTGGGCTGGCTATAAATCAGTGTTTCCACCCCAAAGGTGTCAACAACGCTAGCCTTGGCCCTGATCTGAAAGCCAACATGGGATTGGTTAAGCGAAATTTGGTTATAATTTGACCCATCAATGGCGCGCCAATTGCGCCCATCGCGTGAGGCTTCCCAACTTACCGAAAGGCTAGCAATCCCATCTTCATCTGAAACGCCAGAGGTTGTCACCGACAGCATGGAGCCTTCAAGAGGGTTTCCAACAATCATGACCTCACCTTCAACGGGATCGTCCACATTGGCAACGGTTTCAGAAGGGTTAGAGATTAAAATCTCGCGTGTGCCTTGATTGTCAAGATAAGTGATGACCGCCCGATAGGAAAACCCAACATGGGACTGACCAAGGCGCAAAACCTCACTCGTGGCGTTAGGAAAGGTCTGCCATTCTGTGCGCGTGGAGGAGCGTTGCCAAATCACCTCATAAGAGCCGATGCCGTCCTCATCAGAAATGGTGCTAGTATCAACCACCAGCGCATCTTCTTCGAGAGCGTTACCCAACAGGATAGGTGCGCCCGATGGTTTATCGTTCACATTTTTAACTTTGGTAGAGCTAGGGCTGATCAAAGTTTCGAGATTGCCTTGACCGTCAACATAAGTGATGACAACGCGCAAACGATGGCCAACATGAATCTGCCGTGGGGTAAAGGATTGTTGGGTTGCACCAGTTAAATTCATCCAACCGCCGTCATTGGATAGCATTTGCCATTGCACCGATACCTCACCCATGCCGTCATCATCCATGATGGCTGTAGCATCAACAATCAGGGGATCATCTTCGATGGCAACAAAGCCTTCACCATCTTCACCACCTTGATCACCAGAACCTGAGGCACCAGAAGCGCTAGATGTCGCGCTGGTTTCTGGCACTTCGTTACCGGAGGAAGAAGAGGTGTTCAGGGGCGAGGTTGTGCTTGCCTCATTGGTTTCAGTTTCAGTACCATCTGTATCGGCATCAGGAAGGCCGCCTGCATTGGCTGAAATTGCATAAACCGATGTTGCGAACATAAATGATGCGGCAGTAATGATAAAACGGGTTTTGCCAATCATATCTGAACCTTTGTCATCTGACTTTACTATTAAAATAACAAAACTTAATATAACAAAACTTATCCGCTATATATTATGAGGTAACATAGCGGAATTTAAGAAAATATCATACTTTTTTTACAAAACACAATATATCCTTTTGAATCCTATCATAAAACTTTATCTTTGGACAGGTTCAAAAACTCTAAAGAAAAGATTGAATTATATTAAAAATCAACTAACTAGTAGCTATGACGATCAAAATCACGACCATTTTGCAATTTTCATCAGACCAAGAGCGTGAGCATAGGCTTAAGGCGATAACCTCAGCCCAGCCAGAATTATCCGCATCAGATTGCAAGGTGATGGTCTATCAAGCGCGCGAGAATCCCCTTATGTTAGTTGAGGTCTGGATATATCCAGATGCGGAACGGCAAGCTGAGATTCTAGAGAAATGGGGAAAAACCCCACTTTCACCGCCAATAATCTCAACTTATGATGGTGCTGAATTAGACCTGCTAACCGATATCAGCTGGCAGGAATAACGCGGCTTTCATCATTGGCTTTAGTGGATAAACTCTTGAAACCTGATGCAGGTAAAGGGCTTAGGCCGATGCGCTCCACTGGTCGAGGATGGCTCTGGCTTTTTGGTTATTGGCGTGAAGATGGTCATCATGATCGGGTTTTTTCGCGGTTAATTCCACCACATAACCGTTAGGGTCGCGAAAATAGATCGAATCGATAAAGCCATGATCCGAAACGCCGCGGGTTTCGATGCCAGCGGCCTTACCTTTATCCAGCATGATGCGCAAGTCTTCGGGGGTGACTTCAAGGGCTAAATGCAGGTCATAATCATGATGATCAGTGAAAGAAAAAGGACGATCAGGAGCTTCAAAAAACGCAATGAACGACCCATCATCCATGCGATAAAAACTATGCAGAACTTTAGTCTCACGGCCAGTTTTGGTTTCCTTAATCATTAAAGCCCCGGCAAGAGATAACCCTAAAAAATCCTCATAGAACTGACGGGTTTCTTCGCTGTTGCGACACCGATAGGCTTTGTGATGCAACCCTTTAATCATAACGCTCTCCATAACAACTGACTTGTGGGATGATTTATATATAGGCGCAATTTGTTAAATGAAAAGCGTATAGATGGCGGTAGCGGTTATGTTTTTGTCGCTTTATTTGCCAGTCTTGCTATCCGTTCACGATGCATCAGATAGACCCCTGATGTGATAATAATGATCAGACCAAAAATCGTCTGCCGGTCAGGAATGTCCTCAAAGATCAAATAGCCAAGCAGGATTGCGCTGATAATTTCTAGATATTGAAATGGCGCAAGCAGGCTGGTATCCGCATACCGCACCGCCGAGGTTAAAAAGACATGCCCAATTGTGGCAAAAACCCCTAGGCCGATAATCAGCCAGAATTCAGCCTTTTGTGGGGTTTTGGGCATGATGGCATTGATGTCAAACTGATAGCCCAAATAAAGCATGGTGGAGGCGACCAATAACGCCATGATCCCAACGCTGAATTGCATGGGCAGAGGGGATATGCGGCCACTGATCTGGCGCGTGAAAACCACATATAAAGCAAAACAAGACGCCGCGCAGAGAGGAAAGATAGCCGCCCAACCAAAGATCGCAAAGCTGGGTTTAATTACAATTAACGCCCCAATAAACCCCACTAAAATAGCCAGAATACGGCGAATCCTTATCACTTCACCCAATATTACCGCCGACAAGATGGTTAAGATCATAGGTTCCACAAAAAAGATAGATATGCTCTCTGCCAATGGCATATATTTAAGCGCGGCAAAGAAAAAGGTGGTTGCCAGCACCATTAGCAAGCCACGCATGAATTGAATAAACGGGCTGATCGTAAAGGCTGATATCAATTCCCCACGATAGAAAACAATTGGAAACAAAAACAGCGTTTGCAGAAAAAACCGATAAAACACGATTTGCCCAGGCGATTGGTAATCGCTTAGCAGTTTGGCGAAAGCATCCAGCGCCGGCAAGGTCAACATAGCCGTCACCATGTAAATGAGGGCTTTGCCGGTCTGGTGATGATGATCTCCAAGCTGAAGATGAGCAGTGGTAGATCGGATATTGGTTTTTACCATGGAATTGTCCATCATAGATCATGTGCGACTGATCATAGCGGTTTTATGCGGATGCTGAAAAGCATTTCTCAACACCAGCATTTTCATCCCAATGGGATGAAAGGATGAAGACAATAAGGTCAGCAAGAGGGCTTGTTATTGCTCTGGACTTTCTGCATATATAAAACATCAATTTTCATTTTCTCACGTTGAAAGGAATAGTAATGTCAGAACCTCATTTATTGGTTCATCATAAGGGTGATAATGTAGGAGTTGTCGTTGTTGAAGATTTAGCAGCTGGCACAGAGATGCTTTGTGTGGTGACAGAAGACAACAGCGATTTCCGTTTGACGGTCAATCATGATGTTCCGATTGGTCATAAGGTGGGTCTTCAGGATTTTTCTGCCGGCGATACGGTGATCAAATACGGTCAGGACATTGGAAAGATCATCGCGCCTGCGGCGAAGGGTGATCATATTCATGTACAGAATTTAAAAACAAAGCGCTGGTAAGGAGAAGACAATGAACGCAATGAACAACGGATTTATGGGCTATGTTCGCGAGAATGGCCGTGTTGGGGTGCGCAATCATGTTGTGATCCTTCCAGTTGATGATATCTCCAACGCGGCGTGCGAGGCGGTAGCGA
>JALRFL010000191.1 GCA_023259875.1 Alphaproteobacteria bacterium | reverse complement strand
AATCCCTGCAAGCACGGCGATCACCGCGATAATTGCTGGCATTGATCGTTTGACACTGGGGTCAGAGGTCATGCGACGGATATTAGAGAGGAGGCCAGAGCCGCCTGCTACTGCAACACTTCCGTTGTTTTCATTCATAGTTGTCGCGTCTGCCATTATCTTGCTCCATCTTATGCGTATATGTTGCGGCGATGATCAGTCATCACACAGGCATATTCATGATATCTTTATAGGCGCTGAGAACTTTGTTCCGGGCATTCAAGGTCAGCTGAAAGCCAAGAGAGGAAATTTGCTGGCTAATCATGACTTTGCTTAAGTCATTCTCAAGCCCAAGTTCATAAGCCTTGGCCAACTCGATGCTGGTGTTTTGCGCCTCAGCAACAGAATTAATTGCGCCGCCCATGCGTTCGGAAAAACTCACAGAGCTTCCAGTTTGATCAAGTCTGGCATTATTTAGGGCCGCTTTTGCCTCTTGCAACGCGCTGCTTGGGCTGACTTGTGATAATCCTGCTGGTTTAATGCTGTTCATAATCAAATCCTGTTAAAAAAGGTTAACGTGCCAGAGCCTGAGCGACAGGTTCGGATGCGTGTTGTGGGGGCATCAGCTGGCTCATAGCGGTGTCGATGATAATGTCGTCTTGGGTGATGACTTTGTCGCTTGCCAGAACAATCGCGCGCTGAAGCACATTTTCCAACTCACGCACATTTCCGGGCCAATGATATTCAGTCAGCATCCGAACCGCATGATCATCCATCCAAGGGATCATTGTGATATCCTTATGATGACGCATAAGCAACGCGGTTACGATAGGAATAATATCGGCTTTGCGATCTGCCATGCTGACGGTTTGCAACGGAAACACATTAAGCCGATAGTAAAGGTCTTCTCGGAAATGGCCTTTTTGAATCTCGTCAATCATGGAACGGTTGGTGGTGGCAATCACCCGAACATCAACTGGAATCTCTTGTTGACTGCCCAGAGGCGTAACCAATTTTTCTTGCAGCACCCGAAGCAGTTTTGCCTGCAGTCCTAAAGGCATTTCAGAAATCTCATCAAGCAGCAATGTGCCGCCATCAGCGGCGCGAAAAATCCCTTTATTCGCTGTGGAGGCGCCAGTAAAAGCGCCCTTTTCGTGACCAAAAAGAATAGCCTCAAGCATATTTTCCGGAATAGCCGCGCAATTAATGCCAACAAAAGGGGCTTCTTTTCGGGCGGAATGAAAATGAACAAACCGGGACAGCACCTCTTTTCCTGTACCTGTTGGGCCATTTATAAATACCGTGACATCGGTAGATGCCACTTTTTTCGCCAGAGTCAGCATATTCACAGTGGATGGGCATCCGGTCGCCAAATGCCCCTCTGCGTCAATCAGTGACGCCGCCATGTTCAAGCCATAATCCAGGGCTGGGTCATTTTCGGTCGTCTTGGGCAGGTCTATTGTAATCAATTTTCCGCCAAGATCGGTGGTCATGGCAAAAGCGGGCTGATGTTCGCGCAGGATCAGAATTTTCGTGGCGCGAAACTGACGGGCAAGTGCAATGATGTTTTCGTGCCCACCATGTTTGCCAGCATAAGCATCAGAACATATCAGAACATCGCCTGAGGTGGGGGAGGTGTCTTTGGCGGCTAGGTCACTGACCGTAAACATGCGCCGCGTCAAAATGGTCTCAAGCGTGTCTGCTTGATCGAAATTCTCTTTGGCGAGCCGAATATGGGACATGGTATCCTCAAATAGTTAACAAAATATTAATTTCCAAACCAAACAGGCAAAAACCTTGCCAGTATCGGGACGCGCAAAATAAAATTATTAACTAACTGAAAAATAGTCATATTTTTTCAAAATATTAAATCATGCATCTGATTTTCTTTTGTGTTATTTTTTTGACGCGACTTGATTATTCGCGTTAAATTTAACAAAATACTGACACTTTCTATTAGGGAATAGGCATGTCGCCCATCATTGACCAGTTGATCACAGGACAATCCGCCGCCATGGTGGATTTGAAAAATATGGTGAAAATGGTGGCGCCATCGGCAACGACGGTTTTGCTCTTAGGTGAGACAGGTACAGGCAAAGAGGTGGTCAGCCGCGCTATTCACCACGCCTCTGACCGTAAAGGGGATTTGATATCGGTCAATTGTGCGGCCATTCCGTCAGAATTGCTTGAATCTGAGCTTTTTGGACATGAAAAAGGGGCATTTACCGGCGCCGATAAACCGCGCCGTGGACGCTTTGAAATGGCCGAAGGTGGAACGCTTTTTCTTGATGAGATTGGCGATATGCCCCTATCGCTTCAATCCAAACTTTTGCGCGCTCTTGAAGATCGTAGTATTCAGAGGGTTGGTGGCGGCAAAGATGTTAAGGTAGATTTCCGTCTGATCTGTGCCACCCACCAAAACCTGAAATCCAAGGTCGATGATGGCAGTTTTCGAGCTGATCTTTATTACCGGATTAATGTGTTTCCTATGCAAATCCCTAGTCTAGCTGAACGCAAAGTTGATCTGCCCATGCTGATCAAAGCTATCATGGAAGATCATACCCATCCTGAAATCAGCCGTTTTCAATTCGATGATGAGGCGGTTGGTGAGTTGATGCGTTATCCATGGCCAGGCAATGTGCGTGAATTGCGCAATGTGATTGAACGCGCCTCGGTTTTGTTCGCAGGGCGGACCATCACCGCAAGCGAGGTGCGTGAAAATCTCCTTCGTATGAAAGCCCCCAAGTTTTCTGATGAGGCTGATTTTCTCTGGCAAGCCACAGCCGACCTTGGAGAGCCCTTGCCAGTAGAAGGCGGTTCAGACCGACCCCCTTTGCCGCACCCATCGGATCATCGGGATTGGTTTGCCTATTTTGATGAGATTGATTTAAGGCG
>JALRFL010000123.1 GCA_023259875.1 Alphaproteobacteria bacterium | reverse complement strand
AAATAGACCCGATTGCACCATGCCAAGGGAAACCAGAATTGCACCGGTTAGCGTGGCCAAATCTATCATAATCGCAGGCTTAAAATGGCGTTGGGCATAGGTGATAACATCGGCCAAAACCAATCTACCCTCGGCATCGGTATTGATAATCTCTACCGTTTGCCCAGACATGGAAGTCACCACATCACCGGGTTTAATGGCCTTGCCGTCTGGCATATTTTCAACTAGTCCAACCAAACCTACGACATTGCGTTTAAGGCCAGCTGCGGCAATCGCCTTCATCGCCCCAACAACCGCGGCAGACCCACCCATATCCCATTTCATATCTTCCATGCCAGCAGCAGGTTTAATAGAAATGCCGCCAGTATCAAAGCACACCCCTTTACCGATCAACACCATCGGGTCTTCGTCGCCGCCGCCATTCCAGCGCATGACCACCATTCGGGATTCGCGTTCACTCCCTTGCCCGACCGCAAGCAACAGATTCATGCCTTCTTTTGACATATCGTCATCATTCAGCACCTGAACCTCTATGCCTAGCTGGGACAACTCAAGACACCGATTGGCATATTCAGCCGGATAGAGAATATTTGACGGCTCACTGACCAGATCACGCGCCATAAACACGCCTGAGGCAATCCCCTCAAGCCGCTGATAGGCTGATGCTGTGGCTTTGGCATCATCCGCAACAATGGCCATGCTAGCTTGGGTGGGATTAGCATTTTTGCCCTTGGTGAAATAACGCGAAAAATGATAGCCAGCCAGATAAGCCCCATAGGCAAGGCTTGCCACCCAATCCGCTGGCCGCCCTGTTGCCATCAAAGTGATATCCTTGAGTTTCGCTTTTGCCATCGCCGCCATCACATGACCACCAAGGTTTTCGCTCTCAACACCAACGGCGTCATCAGCTCCGGCCCCAAGCAAAATGACCGAGCCTTCTGGCCCTCGTACAACCACATCTTCGCCAGCTTCAGCCTTAAAAGAAGCCTCTGTCATCGCCCGTGATAACGCGCCATTGAAAGTTTGATCCAGCGCTTTCCCTGCGGCATCAAGTTCCGCCTTGCCATCTTTGGCAGAGACAAGAATCATAACCGGATAGGATGGGGCATTATCCTGAGAGACAAATTGGAGGGTCAACCGAGATGTCATAAAAAAATCCTTACTGTTTCTGTTGGTTTTTTGATAAGTTGCAAACACCTATATTGAAGATGGGAATAAAAAAAGCAACGGCAAGATCGCCTTCTGCCAAAGAAACTACCCCTTAGTTATGACAAATGATGATGACAAATGGGTATTTGGAGCTGATACGACACATGGTTTTAACTTGGTATATCTTAAGGCAGTGTTTGTCATCGCTTCTGCTGGCCAGTTTTTCCATCATTGGGTTGGTCTGGCTTGGCCAGACCTTGCGTCTGGTTGAGCTATTGGTCAATAAAGGGGCGCTTTTTATTGATTTTCTTTATGTCACGCTTCTTGGGGTACCATTCTGGCTGTTGATCATCCTGCCGATTAGCTCCACCATCGCGGCCACTAGCGTGATGTCAAAGATGCAACAAGACAAAGAGCTTCTTGCCATGAGCGCGGCTGGCATTTCCCCTATTCGTGTTGGCCTTGGTCCAATGATCATGGGTGGCCTGATCACTATGTTTTTGATGATAAACTCTGCTTATCTGATGCCTGTCACCTATTCCCAATATAAAACCTTTATGACCAATCTGCGCGCATCCGCCCCGATTATCATCTTACAAGAAGGGGTCTTTATTGATATCACCAAAGGCCTGACCATTTATATCCATCACAAAGAAAGCGATAATGTTTTTAAGGATGTGTTTATTAGGGACAGCCGGAACGAAGATATGGTGGTTGAAATCCATTCTGATAAAGCGACGGTTACTATTGATAACGAAAATCCATCCATTGTTCTTTTTAATGGTATCCGAACCCAATTTTCAGACACCTCAACCAAGGCTCAAATTCTTGAGTTTGAGAGTTATGAGCTAAACATGACACAAAAATCCGTTTCCAATGGTAACCGGCCACAGGATTATAATGAAATGGGCATCGGTGAATTGTTGACTAAAAACACATCTAATCGCCAATATCAAAATGAGATGAGAGCCGAGGGGCATTTTCGCCTGACCGCGCCTTTGCTTGCCTTATCCCTCGTCATCATGGTGATTGCTGTTTTTCTTCGCAGTCGGTTTCAACGCGGGCATTACTGGTATCAGATCAGTATTGTCACAGGTTTGACGGTGTTCATTGAATTGGCGCATTTAACCGCACGAAGTATGACGGTTAATTTTTCCGGGCTTTTCCCTATCATGTATTTGGTTGTGTTTCTGCCCTTAGGGATTGGGTTTTTGTCTTTGTGGCAACCATGGCGAAAAGAAGTGGTGCCAGCATGAACCGATTTGGTTGGAATCACATTTTAACGCTTTATCTGTTTCGTCATGCGCTGATCCATATCTTGTTGGCGGGCGTAGTTTTGATATTTATCGTCAATTTGATTGATATGGCAGAATTGTTGCGCCGCAGTGCCAATAAGGATAGCATTTCTTCTTTGACCGCGTTAGTCATGGGGTTGCTGCGCATTCCGTCTAGCGTGCCTTTTATTTTGCCATTTGCCGTGATGTTTGGGGCATTGATCAGTTTTTATAAACTCAGCCAGCAGAATGAGATTATCGTCGCAAGGTCTAGTGGGCTTTCGATGTTGCAAATTATTACTGGCCCTATGTTTTCCGCCATTCTGCTAAGTATCATTATGCTGGTGGTGATTGATCCTATTTCTTCTGCCACAAATAGCCGCTTTATGACCTTAGAGGAGCAGAAATTCGGTTCAACAGGCCGCAATTTGACCGTTTCCACCGAAGGCATATGGCTTAAAGATCGCAGTGAATATCAAAACCTCATCATTAGTGGGGCTCGGTTAGACCAATCCAGTCTTCGTATCGCGCAAGGTGAGGTCTATACTTTTGATAAAGACAACACTTGGACATCACATTATCTGCCTGAAACTTTAACCTTTGATAATGGAAATTGGCATTTAGAAGGGGGGCGCGTCCTGCGTCAAGACGGGACGATCACCAGCCTTGATGTTCTCACTCTTCCCTCGGTGTTGACGCGCACAGACCTGACCAGTTCAAACAAAAAACCAGAAACTATCCCGATTTATCGGTTGTGGAATTATATCACGGTATTGGATCAAGCCGGCTTGAGCAGTCTAGGGCATCGCTCTTATCTCTATTATCAGGCCTCCATGCCTCTGGTGTTAATCGGCATGACATTAATCGCCGGATATTTTGGGTTGGTTTATCGGGGCAGAAGAAAACGGATCAGATTAATTGCCTTTGCCATTTTTTCTGCACTTGGTTTTTATTTTTTCAAAGATATCATGTATGTATTAGGCTCATCTGGGCGCTTGCCACCGGTCATCGCTGGTATTGCCCCGGGATTTATTGTCACAATGATTGGGTTTGCAACATTACTGCGATCAGATCAGACCGCTTGAACAGGACAAATCATGCGATTGTTTTTATTCATTTTACGACTTACGGCTATCATCACCTTGACCATGATGGCATTGATAACCCCTGTTCGAGCCACAAATATTGAGGTTATTGCCACGGTCGATGGCGTTCCTATTACCAATCACGATCTGGAACAACGGCGAAATATGCTGATCAAAACCACCGGGCTTCGGCTGACCGCGGAAAACGAGGATCAGATCAATCGTGATGTGTTACAGATGCTGATTGATGACACCATTAAGATCAGCGAAGGTTCCGCTGTGCTGAGCGGCAGGATGGATGCGGTTGATCAAGGTGCTGACAGACTGATCAATGACACCTTTTCACAAAATAATGAAAATCCGGATGATGTTTTGGCTTCACTTGGTATCCCACGCGAGGTGATTCATAAAAAATTCAAAGCTGATATTCTCTGGGCCAGCATTATCAACAACCGCTTCCAAGGCCAGTTTGCCAATGCCGAAGCCGAAGCCGAAGTGGAACTAGAGCGGCTCAAGCAAAACCTAGAAGAACCCCATATCAATCTAGATGAGATTGTGTTGTTACCCGAACCCAACCGAAACTACGCGGCGACCATTACGCTGGCAACCCAGATGGTCAGCGCTATTCGCAAAGGGGCGGATTTTGGGCGGATAGCACAGCAATATTCTGCCGCCGGAAGCGCAAGCAATGGCGGCAATATTGGCTGGGTGTTAGAAAGCCGAATTGAACCCGATATCCAGGCCATTCTGACCTCGCTTAAACCCGGTGATGTTAGTGATCCTATTGATCGTGAGGGCGCGATTATCATTTATCGCATCAAAGGGCGGCGCGACAGTGGCCATGCCAGCCCATTAGAAGCCGAGATTATTCTTACGCGCCTATTTTATCCCATGACCACAAGTGATGAAGCCAGTCGGCTTGAAGCGGCGGCAAAGTTGACTCGTGACACGGATACCATCGCAACCTGCCAAGACTTAGAGGCGCTAAACAAAAGCTATGGGGCTGAACTTCCCTTTTTGCTTGGCGCTATGCCTCTTTACAGCTTAGCGCCTAATCTGCGCGATTTGATCGCACCACTTGATGCCGGAATGAAAACAGGGCCGGTTTCTTTTAACGAAGGCATGGCTATTTTTATGGTATGCGACAAATCTTTTCCTAGCACCGATCTGCCAAGCATTCAGGCTTTGACCCAAACCATCCAGAACCGTTATTTTTCCATCCTCTCTCAGCGTTACCTCAATCAATTGCGGCGTGAGGCCGTGGTTGATATTCGGAAAAATTTCTAATGCTTGCCGGAGCACCGCCAAGACCCCCACGGCTTCTGGTGACCCCGGGGGAACCTGCTGGCATTGGCGGAGAATTGTTGCTTAAGGCGGTGGCATCGGGCGAGAGGAATCTCTGGACGATAGATGACCCTGATCGGTTGGAGGCGCTGGCGAAATGCGGCGATATCGACGCCGTGATCACCACCGTCGGAACAAGCCACACCGACACACTTCCCCTTGGGCATCTTGGGGTTATTCCAATGATTTGGCCTGATGAGGTCAACGCCGGGGTGCCGTCGCCTAAAAATGCGCCACAAATCATCCAAGCCATTAGTGACGCCGTTAGCATGATCAAAGGGGGGAAAGCTGACGCTATGATCACCAATCCCATTCAAAAAGCCACATTAACTGCGGCTGGATTTGCCCATCCCGGCCATACCGAATATTTGGCTGAACTTGATCGCGGAGCAGATGGCGAAGAAAAATACCCTGTGATGATGCTGGCAAACGCGGCCTTACGCATCACCCCCCTTACCATTCATGTGCCGTTACGCGATGTCTTTGCCCTTATCACGCCTGAACGCATCATCAAAACCTTGCGGCTGATGGCTAACGGCCTGATGATGGATTTTGGCATTAAAACCCCGCGTATCGCGGTGACCGGACTTAATCCTCATGCTGGCGAATCTGGCACGCTTGGGGATGAGGAAATTAACCTGATCATGCCTGCCATTCATCAGCTTAACGAGGAAGGGATCATTGTTACTGGCCCACATTCTGCTGATACGCTGTTTTTTGAAGACCGGCGACAGGAATATGACGCCGTTTTGGCGATGTATCATGATCAAGCGTTGATCCCTGTTAAGACATTGGATTTTCATCATGGCGTCAATATCACCATGGGGCTTAGTTTTATTCGCACCTCACCAGATCATGGTACGGCGTTAGACCAAGCAGGAAGATTCACCGCCCGGCCAGACAGCCTGATCGCCGCGATTACCATGGCACGGCAAATGGTAAAAAACCGCGCTGATTTTATGGGCTTATCTTATGCCGCCAGTTGATCCTATTGCGGCTTTGCCGCCTCTCAAAGAGGTGATTAAAACCTATCGCCTTGATGCCAGACGCAAACTTGGTCAAAACTTTCTGCTCGACCTTAATCTGACTGGACGAATTGCTCGCGAAGCTCATATCCAGCCTCAGCATACCGTGATTGAGATAGGCCCCGGGCCCGGCGGTTTGACCCGTGCCATTCTTATGGCAGGGGCAGAGCGCGTGATCGCCATTGAAAAAGATAGCCGTGCGATTGAGGCGCTTCAACCCTTGGTTGAGGCCAGCAACGGACGGCTTAGCATTATTGAGGGTGACGCGCTGGCTATTCCAGTACAGGAATTAGGCCCTGCTGATGCCCCGCGCCAGATTATTGCCAATCTGCCCTATAACATTGCGACGCCGTTGTTGTTTGGCTGGCTAGATCACGCCACCGCGTTTCAATCCATGACCTTAATGTTTCAACGTGAGGTGGCAGAACGCATTACTGCGCA
>JALRFL010000085.1 GCA_023259875.1 Alphaproteobacteria bacterium | reverse complement strand
GGTCGACGAAATCCCAACTGCCCATATTGCGCGGCTCTTCTTGACACCAAACAATTTCAGCATCGGGGCGTTCCGACAACACCCGTTGAAGCGTCCGGTGAGGGAACGGATAAATCTGTTCCAGACGGATGATGCTGATGTTATCAATGCCCGCCTCGTCGCGCGCCGCCAGCAAATCGTAATAGACTTTGCCGGAACAAATCACGATGCGATCGGCTTTCTTAGCGATCTTTGGATCATGTTCTTCGATGACGCGATGGAAGGTGCTGCTGCCCGTCAAATCGTCAAGGCTCGAGACGCATTGCTTATGCCGCAACAAGGATTTAGGCGTCATGATGATCAACGGCTTGCGGAAATCACGTTTCAATTGCCGCCGCAAGACGTGGAAGTAATTGGCTGGGGTCGTGCAATTGACCACCTGCATATTATCTTCGGCGCAGAGCTGCAAATAACGTTCAAGCCGTGCCGATGAATGTTCTGGCCCTTGGCCTTCATGACCATGCGGCAAGAGCATAACTAGCCCACTCATCCGAAGCCACTTGGCCTCACCTGATGAAATAAACTGATCAACGATCACTTGGGCGCCATTGGCAAAATCGCCAAACTGCGCTTCCCACATTACCAGCGCGTTAGGCTCTGCCTGACTATACCCATATTCAAACCCCAGAACAGAGGCTTCAGACAAAGGGGAGTCAATAACTTCAAACTCTTCTTGATCTGGGGAAACATGATCAAGGGGCGTATAGCGTGCATTGGTCTTTTGATCGACAAAAACCGCATGACGCTGTGAGAATGTCCCGCGGCAAGAATCTTGACCAGACAAGCGAACAATCTTTTTCTCCATGACTAAAGTGCCAAAAGCCAGTTGTTCGGCTGTCGCCCAGTCAATGTTTTCCCCTTTTGCCAGGCTTTCTTTACGGGCATTAATCACACGTTCAAGTTTTTTGTTAATGGTGAAGCCTTCGGGAACGGTCGTCATGGCTTTTGCGACTTCGGCGATCTTTTCACGGCTGACCGAAGTAGAGCCGCGGCGATCATCACCATGCGCTTTTCGCATCCCTGACCAGTTGCCTTCAAGCCAATCGGCTTTGTTGGGCTTATAGCTGGTTCCGGCTTCAAACTCATCTTCCAGATGGCTAAGATGGTTATCAATGATGGCTTGAGCTTCTTCAGATGACAGCAAGCCTTCAGCAATCAGTTGATCGGCATACATCTTGCGCACAGAGGGATGGTTGCGAATCTTTTCATACATCTTTGGCTGAGTGAAGGCAGGCTCATCCCCTTCGTTGTGACCAAAACGGCGATAGCAAATCATATCAAGCACCACATCGGTCTTAAACTTTTGCCGGAATTCGGTGGCGATGCGAGCAACATGAATCACTGCCTCAACATCATCACAATTGACATGAAAGATCGGTGACATCACCATCTTGGCCACATCTGTCGGATAGGGTGATGACCGTGAATAGGCAGGGTCTGTCGTAAAGCCAATTTGATTATTTACAATCAAATGTATTGTGCCGCCTGTGCGATAACCCCTGAGCGCGGAGAAGGCAAATGTTTCTGATACGATTCCCTGTCCAGCAAAAGCCGCATCACCATGAATCAAAAGCCCCATGACTTTTGTGTTATCATCGTCATTGCGCTGTTTCTGTTTTGCGCGTGTCCGTCCGATCACCACAGGGTTCACCACCTCAAGATGCGAGGGGTTGGCGTTAAGGGTTAAATGCACCTCATTGCCGTCAAATTCCCGATCAGCGGAATTGCCCATATGGTATTTCACATCTCCCGAACCCCCGACATCTTCAGGGTTGGCCGGATTGCCTAAAAACTCTGAAATGATGGCGCGGAATGGCTTGCTTAGGACATTGTAGAGGACATTAAGCCGCCCACGATGCGACATTCCCACCACGACTTCTTTTAGGCCAAGCTGTGAGCCGCGTTTCAAAATCTGTTCAAGGGCAGGGATAATGGCCTCACCGCCATCAAGACCAAAGCGTTTCGTGCCTACATATTTCTTATGCAAAAACTGTTCAAAATTTTCCGCAAACACCAAACGCTCATAGATCGTCTTTTTACCAAGATCGGTGAACTCCGTATGGTTTCTGATCGCTTCCATGCGTTCTTGAATCCAGGCTTTCTGATTAGGATCCTGAATATGCATGAACTCAACACCAATGGTGCCACAATAGGTGGTTCTAACCACTTCAAGGATTTGCCGCAGGGTCGCAATCTCAAGCCCCAGGACATAATTAATAAAAATTGGCCGATCCATATCTGCATCGGTAAATCCGTAAGTTTCGGGATCAAGCTCTGGATGATAGGTTTTCTCAACAAGATTAAGTGGATCAAGCGCGGCCTGAAGATGGCCTCTGATCCGATAGGCGCGGATCAACATAATGGCCTTGATCGAATCTAGCGTTGCCGCCCGAATATCTGATGAATGCGCCGATGCTGACAACGGTTTAACCTCGCCCGTATCGGCGTCAATCACGCAGCTACTATCCAGCCCCCATGAGGGTTTGGCTTCATCAGCGTGTAAGGCGGCGTCACCCCCCCCTTCGGTCATGCTATCGAGTTGTTCAAACCAACGGGCAAAGTCAGCGTCAATGGAAAGAGGATTTTGCCGCCATTTCTGTTGCAATTGGGCGATATAAATCGCATTAGCACCTGATAAAAACTGCTGATGTGCGCTAGGTTCGCCCATAGGTTCCTCTATCGTAACTCCAGTTGTGGCAATGATCTATTGATTTGCTCGCACATTTTCCACCACTTCAACAAGTGAGCGAACCGCGGCAACCGAATGTTCAAACATCGCTTTTTCGTCGGCGTTAAGATTGATCTCAAGAATTTTCTCAACCCCATTAGCCCCAAGCACCACAGGGACACCAACATAAAGCCCATCAAGGCCATAAGCCCCATCCACATAAGCGGCACATGGCAGAACACGCTTTTTATCCTTCAGATAAGCTTCTGCCATTTCAATTGCCGAGGATGCAGGCGCGTAAAACGCTGACCCTGTTTTCAGCAAACCAACGATTTCTGCCCCACCATCACGCGTCCTTTGAACAATGGCATCAATGTTTTTCTGACTGCTCCATCCCATATCAATCAAATCAGGAACAGGAATCCCGGCGACGGTGGAATACCGCACCAGTGGCACCATGCTGTCGCCGTGACCGCCAAGAACGAAAGCGGTCACATCTTCAACCGACACGCCAAACTCTTCTGCCAAGAAATAGCGGAAACGGGCGCTATCCAAAACGCCAGCCATGCCAACAATTTTATTTGCTGGAAGTCCTGACGCTTGTTGCAGAACCCCGACCATGGCATCAAGCGGATTGGTGATACAAATGACAAAGGCATTAGGGCAATGGGCCTTGATCCCGGCACCAACCTGTTCCATCACGCTGGTGTTGATACCCACCAGATCATCACGGCTCATCCCTGGCTTTCGTGCGACACCTGCGGTCACAATAACCACATCCGCGCCAGCCAGATCGGCATAATCTTGGGTGCCCGTAATGGCGGAATTAAAGCCCTCTACGGGGCTAGCCTCAACCAAATCCAGAGCCTTGCCTTGAGGGATGCCTTCCATAATGTCAAAAAGAACAATATCGCCAAGCTCTTTTAGCCCTGCCAAAAGTGCTAAGGTTCCGCCAATGTTACCCGATCCTACCAGACCAATCTTATGCCTTGCCATAAATCCCCCTCATGCCGGCGCCTAAATATCTTTACCTGACATAAGGCACGGCTAAATTATCCATGAATTTCGTGTCACTGACCTAAAAGCGCGACACGCCCCCACTTTAATCAATCCCTCTGATCTTAGCAACCAAAACCGCCGAATAAATCGGTGATACTGTTATTCTTTTGGTCTGATCCCCTTTATGATCTCTTCGTCCCATTTTGGTCTCAGCATCAGACTTAAGGGGTCGAGATTTCGGGGAATCGGCTCATTTCTTTAAGTCGTGACATGGTGCGAGGAAACTCCGCCTGCCATTGATGGCCGTGATAAAGATCACCAATTTCTGTTTCCGCCGAACAAATCAAAAACCGTTTGCGATCATAAAACGCATCCACCAACCACATCAGCCGGCGGGCTTCATTCTGGCTGGCGTCATGCAAGGCTGGGATATGGCTAATCAATAGGCCAGCAAATCTTTCGGCCAGAACCAGATAATCCGCCGCCGCCAATGGCACCGCACATAACGCCGCAAAATCCATCCACGCGACGCCTGCGGCAGCTTTGTCCACAGTGAACTCTCGCCCTGTCATGGATACCGTCACCGGATGCAAGGGAATGCCGCCCGAAAGCTGGATCATAGCCTTTTCCATCGCCGCATCCGTCTCGGTATTAAGCGGATAATACCACCCCGGTATGCCAGCCAGAACCCGTTGGCGCCAATCCGTCTCACCCTGCATTTCCAGCACATCATTATGCGTTTTGAGAGCTTCGATAAACGGCACAAACCGCTCACGCTGAAGCCCATCTTGGTAAAGATCATCGGGATGCCGATTTGAAGTGGCAATCAGCACCCCACCAGATTTCATATAGCCATCCATGACCCGGGCAATGATCATGGCATCGGCGATATCACGCACCTCCATTTCATCAAAACAGATCACATCAGCCCCATGAGTCAAATGTGACACCACCCCTGCGGTTGGATCAGTTGTGCCTTTTTGGCGTTCCTTATGCACTTGAGCATGGGCGGCCATCATAAAATCATGAAAATGAAATCGGCTAACCTTCAAGCCATAATCTTGCCTTGCTAATTGAACAAAACTATCCATCAGCATAGATTTGCCGCGGCCAACGCCGCCCCACAGATATATCCCTTTCGTCTGACCGTTATGATGCGCTTTGATCGCGCTATTCTTCCGCCAAGGCATGAGACCAGTCAGCACCCTCGCCCCTGAAAACCAACCTGACTTCCGCGCCGTAAGGGTGGCGATTAAGGCATCCATCTTTTTAGCAATCACCAGCTGTTCTGGGTCTTCTTTTATTTGTCCTGCGCGGATTCGCGTCAACAAATGCTGGGTTAATGTTTTGGCTTGTGGATCAGAAATCTTCATCCTGTTTTGCCCCGCCCTCATTGGCGTGATTTGCCATTCTCGAAACGCTCTGTCATAAAAATATGTAAAGCACTGCTAAAGTTTTGACAATGACGCCCTTAGATATCAGCATTTCAAGCAAAGGGTTTAAGCCTGATTTTGTCTATTTATATTTTTCTTATGCAAAATGCTTCGCATTAAGAAAAAATTAACTTCCGTCTGATAGTTTTGGTTTTTCGATATGAAATTGAGTTACAGACAGGAAGTTTTCAGTCATGCAAAGTCATCTTTCCTTAAAGAATCGGGACCACGCGGCGACCATCAAACCTGATATACTAAGGATGGGGTTAATGGAACGCTTGGGCTTTCGCATGGGGATTATTTCCCGCGAGACTTTACAAAAGGATATCAGCACCAAATTACAATCCTTTTCCAGCCCAGTGACGATAATTGAACCGCCAGGGGTAAAACCTATCCGCATCCCAACCAAAGATCTGAATGCCGACATGGCCTTTAGCCTTTTGACCGGATGGCTTGGCGTTCCAATTTATCAGATCGCTAACCGCGTGATCAGGCCTTATGACAATGTGCTGGATTTAGGCGGCGGTGAGATTTTATATGCCCTGAACACAGCGTTGCGAACCCATCCGGTGGGGTATCATTATCTCGGTCGTTTCAAGCCTGATGGCACGGCCTATATTGAAAAAATCACCAGTCTCAATAAACTGCCGTTTAAGACAATCGCAACAGAACAAGACAGCCTAACAAAAACGCTGACCTTGATTTCAGCGCGGCCCTATACCTGTTTGATCATTGGCGATGCGGCCATGGCGGCACATATTGTTAACCATAAACCGTTGCCGCTTTCGTATCGGCATATCTTTATCAATATGGCTGGGATAAACGCCGGTGAAAAGAATGACCTGCTTGCCCGATACGCAAGCCAGCATTTCATCTATCACACGCGAGATGGCCACCATCTTCATCTTACGCGCAAGCGCGTATAAGCGATTAATGCCGTTCTAATTGCATTTTCTTAATCTTGGCAATCGCCTTGCCGGGGTTTAAGCCTTTTGGACAAGTCTTAGTGCAATTCATGATAGTATGGCAGCGATAAAGACGGAAAGGGTCTTCCAACGCATCTAGACGCTCACCCGTGCTTTCGTCACGGCTATCTGCGATCCAGCGATAAGCCTGCAACAACACCGCAGGGCCGAGATATTTATCCCCGTTCCACCAATAGCTAGGGCAAGCGGTGGAACAGCTAAAACACAAGACACATTCCCACATACCATCCAGTTCTTCGCGCTCGCTAGGGCTTTGGCGTCTTTCCTCATTTTCAGGCGCAGGTGTGTCAGATTTCAGCCATGGCTCAATCGACTGCAACTGGGCATAGGCATGACTAAGATCCGGAACCAAATCCTTAATCACTGGCATATGCGGCAAAGGGGTGATGGTCACATCGCCTTTGACTTCGTCAATCGGCTTAAGACAAGCCAAAGTGTTTGTTCCATCAATATTCATAGAACACGACCCACAAATGCCTTCACGGCAAGACCGGCGAAAAGTCACGGTCTGATCCTGTTCGCCTTTAATCTTGATAAGCGCATCCAGCACCATCGGCCCACAATCGTCTAGGTCAATGGTATAGCTATCCATGCGTGGGTTTTCATCATCATCAGGTGACCACCGATAGATATTGAATGTTTTGGTATTTTCCGCCTCTTTCGGGGCAGGATGGATTTTGCCTTTTTTGACTTTAGAATGTTTTGGCAGGGTAAACTCAGCCATGGGAATAGGTCCTTATCGCTTAATACACACGGGCAACCGGAGGGATGCTCTCAACTTCATTGGTCAGCGTGGTCATCGTCACCTGACGGTAATCGGCTTTTGAGATATTATTTTCATCTAGCCACATAACCGTATGCTTCATCCAGTTTTGATCATCCCGATCAGGAAAATCTTCATGAGCATGAGCGCCGCGCGATTCTTTCCGCAAATCTGCGGATCGCACGGTGACGAGCGCCTGACTCATCAGATTGTCAAGCTCAAGCGCCTCAACCAAATCTGTATTCCATATCAGTGAGGTGTCTTTAAGGCCAAGGTCGGTCATATTGGCGGCAATATGATCCATCTTTTCAACGCCTTCGGTCAATGATTGGCTTGAACGGAACACCGCCGCGTGGCGTTGCATAACATGTTGCATCTGAAGCCGAAGTTCAGCAGATGGGGTTTTGCCTTTGGCATGACGGATGCGATCAAATCGAGCCAATGCCTTTTCTGTGGCGGCGGCAGGAATAGGCGCGTGAGGTGCCCCCGGGACCACGGTCTCAGCCGCGCGATATGCCGCGGCTCGACCAAAGACAACAATATCCAAGAGAGAGTTGGTACCTAACCGATTAGCCCCATGCACCGAAACGCAAGCCGCCTCACCAATTGCCATTAGCCCGGGAACGACAGCGTTCTGATCGGACTTTGTTGGTGATAACACCTCACCATGGTAATTGGTGGGAATGCCCCCCATGTTATAATGCACAGTTGGCAATACCGGAATAGGTTCACGCGTGATATCAACGCCGCAGAAAATCCGCGCCGTTTCGGTAATTCCGGGCAGACGTTCATGCAGGGTATCCTCATCCACATGCTCAAGATGCAATAGGATATGATCCTTATTCGGACCTACGCCTCGGCCTTCGTTAATTTCCACTGTCATGGCGCGGCTGACCACATCACGGCTGGCAAGGTCTTTACTGGTGGGGGCATAGCGTTCCATGAAACGCTCACCCTCAGAATTGGTCAGATAGCCGCCTTCGCCGCGCGCGCCTTCGGTAATCAATACGCCTGCGCCATAAACGCCCGTGGGGTGAAACTGAACAAATTCCATATCTTGAAGCGGCATTCCTGCTCGCAATACCATGGCGTTGCCATCTCCGGTGCAGGTATGCGCCGATGTGCATGAAAAATAGACACGGCCATAACCCCCTGTTGCCAGCACCACCCGATGACCATGGAATCGGTGCAATGTGCCATCATCCAGTTTCAAGGCAAGCATTCCTCGGCATACCCCGTTTTCATCCATCAACAAATCCAGGGCATAATATTCGATAAAAAACTCTGCCTTATGCTTGAGGCATTGTTGGTAAAGCGTATGCAAAATGGCATGCCCCGTGCGGTCTGCCGCCGCACAAGCCCGTCTGGCCTGTGATTTCCCATAATCCACCGTATGTCCACCGAACGGGCGCTGAAAAATCTTGCCTGATTCGGTGCGTGAAAATGGAACCCCATAGTGTTCCAATTCAATCACCGATGGGATTGCATTACGGCACATATATTCAATAGCGTCCTGATCACCAAGCCAGTCTGATCCCTTGACTGTGTCATACATATGATAACGCCAGTTATCGCCTTGCCCCATGTTATCTAGCGCCGCGCCAATACCGCCCTGCGCCGCCACGGTATGACTACGGGTTGGGAAAACTTTGGTAACACAAGCGGTTTTCAACCCTGCTGTCACCATCCCCATGGTCGCGCGCAATCCTGCACCACCTGCTCCGACAACCACGACATCGAAATAATGGTCGGTGATTTCATAAGAGGACATCATCAAGCTCCGTTCGTCAGGGTAATCAATAAAACACTATAAATAGAAAACGCGGCGAATGCCGTCATCAGCATCTTCATGAAAGCCAGCATGAGAATTCTGCGTGACTCTGATGATATGTAGTCTTCGATCACCACTTGCAACCCCAAGGCGGCATGATAAAACCCCGTCCCCAACAGCAAGATCAAGGCAACACTGTTAAACGGCTGGGCGATCCAAGCCCTTGCCGCTGCCTCACTCGCATCAGCAAAACATAAGAATCCAATCAAGCAGTACAGCACCAAGGGCACCATCCCCATAGCGGTCAGCCGCTGCATCCACCAATGTGAGACCCCTGAACGCGATGACCCTAAGCCCTTGGCACGGCCAAGAGGGGATCGCATGGATGGGTTGCTATGGTCAGTCATGATTTTATCCTCACCCTAAAAACAGCATATAGATGCCGCCAAGGGTTGCTAACGCCGCGACACAAAGCACCGCATAACCCCCACGATAAACACCCTGAAGGCTTAACCCGATGCCGAAATCCCAAAACAAATGCCTAATCCCATTTGCCAAATGATAAGACACAGCGACAAAAAATCCTAGCAACACCAATCGGCCAAGCGCGTGTTCAGCAATACCCCGAACAAAGTCATAATAAGTTCCGCCATGGGCGAGTGCGACCAACCACCACACAAAAAATAGCGACCCCAACCCCAAAGCTACCCCCGTCAGACGATGGGTGATCGACATCATAGAAGTCAACTGTGGACGATAAATCATCAGATGCGGCGATAGTGGACGTTTAGCGGACATGATCCCTCTTGAGACAATTATTTTTTATTCATTGCATAATTCTAATCTTCTCACCCCTATTTCGTCAATAAAAGCCGCAAGAATAAGACGGAATAAAAAGTCGCACTAAATTCGCTTTTTCTAATATTAGTACTGCCAGCCCCAAAGTTTCATGCCATAACGGATAAATCATGATGGTTGAAGGAAAAAAGAATTCATGAAAACGCTTTTGTCTATCCAGTCACAGGTGAGTTTTGGTGCCGTTGGCAATACCGTAACCAATATGGTAGCGGCACAAATGGATATTCCTCTGGCCGCGATTAACACCATCAACCTCATTGCTCATCCAGGTTATGGCCTCAAAGCTGGCGGCAGTTTAAGTGACGCTGATTTCAACGCCATCCTGAAAGCGATTACAACGCTTAACTTTTGGTCAGATATTGGGGTGATCTCGACAGGCTATATGGCACGCCAACAACAAGTCATTGCCGTTGCTGAAACTCTTAAAACCGCAGCCTCCCATCATCCGGAACTGCCTGTGCTTATTGATCCAGCCTTTGGTGATCATGGACGCCTTTATGGTGATGTGGCTATCGCTGAGGCAATCCGCGACCTGCTCTTACCTCTGGCACACATCACCACCCCTAACCGTTTCGAGGCGGCGTGGTTAACCGGCATTGATATTCATAACGCAGAGGACGCCGAACAGGCCGCTTTTCAAATGTTAGACCATTACCCCTTGCTTGAGGCGGTTATGATTACCGGCATCATTCCCCAGACGCCCCATGACACCAAATGCCTTGATATCATGTATAGCCGAACGACAAAAAGTGAACATAACGCGCCGTTGCTAACGCATCATCCGCATGGGTTTTCAGGCGGCGGCGATTTGTTTGCCGCCCTTTTGGCTAGTTATGTGATCAAGGGGGATGATGTTGCCGCCGCGTTTTCCAAGGCCGCGCAACACAGCTCTGCCATATTGCAATATCTTGATCGCCAAGGGCAAAGCGATATCACAGGGCTTGCCATCACACGCATCTTAGACGACGCAAAAAAACAGGCTAATTAAAGCCCGCGGCGCAGGCATTCTTCGGCAATCTGAACCGAGTTCAAGGCCGCCCCTTTGCGCAGATTGTCAGACACACACCAAAACACAAGACCATTAGCAACAGTGTTATCCCGACGCAGGCGCGAGACGAAAACCGCATCTTCACCTGCAGCTTCTTTGGGTGTCACATAACCTTCATCCACACGATGATCAATCACGGCGACGCCATCCATTTCCCGTAATAGCGTTCTGGCCTGTTCCTCATCAACCGGATGATCGCATTCGATGAAGATCGCCTCACTATGGCCGATAAAAACAGGCACCCGAACACAATGCGCTACCACTTCAATCGCAGGGTCGAGAATCTTCTTCGTCTCGGCCTCCATCTTCCATTCTTCTTTGGTGAAACCGTTATCCATAAAAACATCAATATGTGGAATGACATTAAAGGCGATTTCTTTAGTGAAGTTTTCGGGCTTTTTGAAATCATTAACATAGATGCCGCGGGTTTGTTCAAACAGCTCATCCATGGCTGGTCGCCCTGCCCCTGATACCGCCTGATATGTGGATACAACCACACGGCGAATATGATAGGCATCATGAAGCGGTTTTAGAGCCATGACCATTTGCGCGGTGGAACAATTGGGATTGGCAATAATATTGCGGCGGTCAGGATTTTGAAAAAATGCCTCAAGAACATGGCCATTCACCTCAGGGACAACCAAGGGCACATCTTCGTCCATGCGAAACGCAGACGAATTATCAATCACAACACAGCCTGCGGCGCCGGCCTTGGGCCCGATCTGTTGAGCAATCCCCGATCCTGCAGAAAACAAGGCAATGTCCGCATTGGCAAAGTCAAACTTATCCAAAGCCTGAACCGTCAGGTCCTTATCTTCGCCATAACTGATCACATTGCCTGCGGATTGGCTTGATGCCAAGGCAAAGACCTGATCTGCTGGAAACTCGCGTTCCGCCAGTGTTTTCAGCATTTCTCGGCCAACCGCGCCAGTGGCCCCAACAACGGCTACTTTATATCCCATGAGATTTTCCTTTAGAACACTTACCTTGCCAGACGATCCAACGCCCCAAGCACTTCATCCATCATTCCATCGGTATTGGTTAATGTGGCACCGTCAACCATGATATCGCCGGTGCGCTTGCCGCTATCAAGGGCCTTTTCCACAGCCTTTTCCACCAGATCAGCGTCTTCTGCCATATCAAAGGAATACCGAAGCATCATCGCAAAGCTCAACAATTGGGCAAGCGGATTTGCAAGCCCTTTCCCTGCGATATCCGGGGCAGAGCCATGAACAGGCTCATAGAAAGATCGCCGAACACCCGTCACAGGGTCAATTTCCCCAAGAGAGGCCGAAGGCAACATTCCTAGCGAGCCGGTCAACATAGCCGCACAATCCGACAGCAAATCCCCAAACAGATTATCTGTGACAATGACATCAAATTGCTTAGGTTGGCGCACCAACTGCATGGCGCAGTTATCGGCATACATATTTTCATAATTAAGCCCGTCACCTTCTGATTGGTATAACGCGTTCATAGTTTCGCGCCACAACACACCAGAATGCATCACATTCGCTTTTTCCACGCTGGTGATTTTCTTGTTGCGCTTGCGGGCAAGATCAAAGGCTACCCGGCCAATGCGCTCAATTTCTGGAACGGAATAGAGATTGGTATCATAAGCGCAAACCACGCCATCGCGCTCCTCGCGTCCACGCGGTTCAGCAAAATAACTGCCGCCGGTTAATTCGCGCACGATCATAATATCAAGACCTGAAATCACATCTTCTTTTAAGGTCGAGGCGGAAACCAGAGGCGGAAACACCAAGGCAGGACGCAAATTGGCGTAAAGATCAAGTTCTTTACGCATCCGCAATAAACCGCGTTCTGGCTTTAATTCAAACGGCAAATTGTCATATCTTGGGTCACCTGCCGCCCCAAACAGGATAGCATCACACGCCATCACATCTGCCATGGTCTCATCTGTGATCGGCACACCATGCTTTTCATAGCTGGCACCGCCGCATAGCCCGAACATGGTATCAAACGAAAACGAACGGTGTTTAGCCAGCCAATCTGCCACTTTCATCGTAGCATTCATCACTTCGGGGCCAATGCCGTCACCGGGCATAATCATGATTTTGCGATTGCTCATTTCTAGATTTCCTTAATTTTATAAATACTTAGAGCCATGGGTGCGTGTTCTGACGCTTGCTAGCATAGGCGCTAATCGCATCAGATTTTGCCATGGTAAGACCAATATCATCCAACCCATCCAGCAGACATTGTTTACGGAAAGGATCAATGTCAAAAGCGATATCTGCACCATTTGGGCGGCGTATCGTCTGATTAGGAAGATCAATTTCAAGTTCAGGATTCTCGGTGTCTTTGGCATCAGCCATCAAGGCCTCGCGATCTGCGGCAGAAACCGTGATCGGCAGAATCCCGTTTTTGAAACAGTTGTTATAGAAAATATCAGCAAAACTAGTTGAGATCACAACCCTTACCCCAAAATCAAGCAAGGCCCAAGGGGCGTGTTCTCGGCTTGACCCACAGCCAAAATTATCACCGGCGACCAGAATACTCGCATCCCGATAGGGCGATTTGTTGAGAATAAAGTTAGGATTCTCCTTACCCTCTTTGTCATAGCGCATCTCATCAAACAGATTCACGCCAAGCCCCGTCCGCTTAATGGTTTTAAGGAATTGCTTTGGGATAATCATATCCGTGTCGATATTCATAATATCTAGTGGGGCAGCAATCCCTTTATGGGTATGAAACCTCTGCATTGGGTTTTCCTTTCTCACACAACATTAAAGCGTTCTGACATCCGTAAGCCGGCCACTAACCGCCGCCGCGACCGCCATCTCTGGGCTCACCAAATGTGTCCGCCCGCCCCGGCCTTGCCGACCTTCAAAATTCCGGTTTGAAGTAGAGGCACAGCGCTCCCCTTCAGACAAACGATCAGCATTCATGGCAAGACACATGGAACATCCTGCCTCGCGCCAATCAAACCCGGCTTCAATAAAGATATCGGCTAGCCCTTCTTCTTCGGCTTGTTGTTTGACTAGGCCTGATCCGGGAACGATCATCGCTCGAACCGAAGGCGACACCTTGCGGCCTTTAGCAATCGCCGCCGCGGCGCGCAAATCTTCAATACGGCTATTGGTGCATGATCCGATAAAGACCGTATCAATGGTGATATCTTCAATTTTCATGCCGCCAGTCAGCCCCATATAGTCTAGTGAGCGTTCAATTTTTGCTCTGCGCGCTTCATCCTTTTCTTTTGCAGGATCAGGCACGAAACCCGTGATCGGGGCGGTATCTTCAGGGCTAGTTCCCCAAGTCACTGTCGGAATGATATCTTCCGCCTTAATGACCACTTCGCGATCATACCGCGCCCCTTCATCAGACACCAAGCTTGACCACCACGCCACCGCCTTGTCCCACATATCGCCTTGAGGTGCCATCGGCTTATCCTTGAGATACGCAAAGGTGGTTTCATCCGGGGCGATCATGCCAGCGCGAGCCCCGGCCTCAATAGACATATTGCAAATTGTCATCCGGCCTTCCATGCTGAGACCGCGAATAGCTTCGCCAGCATATTCAATCACATGACCTGTGCCGCCAGCAGTACCAATCTGGCCAATAATCGCCAAGATGATATCTTTTGCTGTCACACCGGGTTGAAGTGTGCCATCCACCGTAATGCGCATATTTTTAGCCGGCTGTTGAATTAAGGTTTGGGTTGCCAGAACATGTTCAACCTCAGAGGTGCCAATACCAAAGGCTAGAGCACCAAAAGCGCCATGAGTCGCGGTATGAGAATCGCCGCAAACAATCGTCATGCCCGGTTGGGTAAAGCCTTGTTCAGGGCCGATCACATGAACGATCCCTTGGCGAATATCATCCATGGCAAAATAAGGCACGCCAAAATCATGAGCATTTTTTTCAAGGGCTTCGATCTGAATACGGGATTCCATATCCGTAATGCCTTTAGACCGGTCACTGGTGGGAATGTTGTGATCGGCGACCGCCAAGGTGCGTTCGGGGCTAGCCACTTTGCGGTTAGTCTGACGCAGGCCTTCAAACGCCTGTGGGCTGGTCACTTCGTGAACAAGATGACGATCAATATAAATGAGACTCGACCCATCGTCATCACGGTGAATCAGATGAGCATCCCAGATTTTATCAAATAGGGTTTTTGGTGCCGACATGATCTTCTCCAACATTAAACACGGCATTATGACTGGCGGTCTGGCGCCCCGTCAACATGGCATTTTCCGTGGTGATGGAGGGGGTCGCGAAAGACCGCCGATGATCAGGCAGTGGCTGAGGTATCGGTGGTGGTAGGCTTGTTGCGATCCCGTGTGCTTTCAACAATACGCGCTGACTTGCCACGACGACCACGCAGATAATACAGTTTTGCCCGACGCACTTTACCACGACGGATCACGGTAATACCTGAAATCCGAGGGGAATACAGGGGGAAAATCCGCTCAACCCCTTCGCCATAAGAAATCTTACGAACGGTGAAAGAGGAATTCACGCCATCAGACTTGCGAGCAATGCAAACGCCTTCGAATGCCTGAATCCGCTCACGCGTGCCTTCAACAACCTTAACATCGACCCGCAAAGTATCCCCTGCCCCAAATTCAGGAATCTGGCGGCTAGCAAGAACCTTGTTGATTTCATTCTGGCCAATCTGGTCAAGAATATTCATGGCACAATCTCCAGTCAAATCGGCTGCCGATAATGGCGCCTTTCTCTCATTATTAATGTCATTTCCGTTAGGATTGTGGTCATATAGCACCACTCATTCGATATGTCACGCTATTTTGTTGGCTTTTTTCCCTTAGAGTGATCTTCTTTTCCTTCCGATTTTAGCCATTTTTCCAAAAGATCAGGGCGTCTTTCCCGCGTCAGAGCTATCGCCGCTTCATGTCGCCATTTGGCAATACGGCCATGATCCCCACTTAATAAGATTTCTGGGACAACTTTTCCGCCCCAATCGCGCGGATGGGTATAAAGGGGATGTTCCAATAAGCCATTTTCAAAACTGTCTTGTTGGTGGGCAATGGGGTTGCCCATGACACCATCAAGCAGACGCACCACAGCGTCTATCAACACTTGTGCCGCCATTTCGCCCCCTGACAAGACATAATCGCCAATGCTTATCTCGGTTAAGTCTGCGGCATCAATCACCCGTTGATCTACCCCTTCATATCGGCCACATACCAGCAAAACACCAGACCTAGAGGCCAATTCCCGAACCAAAGCTTGATCCAGCCTCTTGCCGCGAGGGCTAAGGTATATTTTTGCGGTGTCGTCCGGCAGGCCTTCTGACGCCGCCGCTAACGCCGCCGCCATGACATCCGGACGCATGACCATACCCGGCCCTCCACCAAATGGGGGATCATCCACTTTGTGGTGAACACCGACACCATAGGGCCGAATATCCGTCACTTTCAGCGACCATAACCCTGCGGCCAGCGCTTTACCGGCAAGAGATTGAGCCAAAGGCCCCGGAAACATATCTGGAAAAAGGGTCAGCACCGAAGCCATCCATGGTTGCGATGGCGGCGAAGGCTGATTTGGCATCTTTTCCGTCATGCTATGCTCCGTTCGTGCCTGTTCATGCCCAATTCTGGCTGGGCATCAAGAGGGTTCATCATCAGGTGTCTTTGCTGTTGGTTCAAGCCAAATGGGATCAATGCGCAAACGAATAGTCGCGGTTTCTGCATTGACCTCTTGCCGCAAAGACGGGGCAAATGGCAACATCACCCTATTGCCATTATGTTGCGTGACCTCAATCATCTCGCCGCCGCCAAAATCAAAAAATCCTGCCGCAATTCCTACCGCTTGGCCATGTTCATCCTGAACCTCGGCTCCAATCAAATCCACCTGATAGAAATGCTCATGATCCTCAGGCAGTTGGTGGCGATCAATATAAAGCCAAGTTTTGCGCATCGCCTCGGCCATATTGCGGTCTCTGACACCCTCAAGCCGACAAATCAGCTGATCTTTGACGCGCCTTTCGATGCGAACCTGATAACGCTGGCCCGCCTCATCATGAAGCGGGCCATAAGCGGAAAAGTTTTCAGGGGCTTCGGTAAAAGGCTTAACCTTTACAGCCCCTTTAATGCCATGCGCGGATGTGATGACACCAAGAGCAATAGACCGCTGGCGGTCAAAGCCTTTGTCATCACCTGATCCTGCCATGAAAGGCTAGGCTTTCTCTTCGGCTTCAGCCGGGGCTTCTTCAGCTGGCGCTTCTTCTGCCACAGCGTCTTCTGCCACAGCGGCTTCAGCAGGGGCTTCTTCTGCAGGCGCTTCCGCAGGAGCGGCTTCAGCTTCTGCTGCGGCTTCAGCCGCGGCGGCAGCGGCTTCTGCGGCGGCCTCTTCACGATCAAGACGCTTTTGACCCGGCGCAGATTTCTTTGGCTGTTCTCTGATTTCAGGGCTATCAAGAAGACCAATTCCCGCCATCATTTTATGAACACGAAGCGTTGGCTTTGCCCCTTTGGACATCCAGTATTTTGCGCGCTCACCATCCAGCACAAGACGATCATCATGACCTGATGGAAGCATAGGGTTATAAGACCCGATGCGTTCTACAAAACGGCCATCCCGAGGTGATGAAGCCTCAGCAACGACAATACGGTAAAAAGGCCGTTTTTTGGCGCCACCCCGAGCAAGTCTAATTTTCAATGCCATGTTTTTTCCTTTCCTTGAAACACATGAAGCGTT
>JALRFL010000075.1 GCA_023259875.1 Alphaproteobacteria bacterium | reverse complement strand
CGTTTTGATATTGATGCGAATCTCGCACCTGAAACGCATGATCTGTGCGCAAACGCTAACTCTTTTGACTTTTTTATTCCCAGCGGATCACGCGCATCCAAAGCATGGGTGAAAATCACGCAGTGTCTCATAGATGATTTGTGCTGTCATAGCATGGCCCCGCGTGTCAGAGCCGATGTGGTTAGTCTATCCATATATTCCTCCTGCCACGCCCCGTGGCATGTACAGCGAATCTGATGCTTTTATTGTTTTGCCTGGCGGCTTTGGCACGATGGAAGAAATGCTAGAGGTGCTGACATGGTGCCAACTTAAGGTGATCAACAAACCGATTTATCTGTTTAATCCGAATGGGTTTTGGGATGATATGTTAGCCATGTTCCAAAAGGCTGCTAACCATGGCTTTATTCGCGCAAACCATATGGCGTTAGTTCATCATCTTGACACGGTGGACGATGTTGCCGATGTTCTTGATCAATTTTTGCACGAATGGAAAGCCACTGGCAAAGATGACCAGATTAATAAACTTTGAACGGACTCACTGGGGGTAAATCATGTCCAAGATAACTGTAAAGACACCTGTTGTTGAACTTGATGGCGATGAAATGACGCGCATCATCTGGCAAAAGATCAAAGACAAATTGATCTATCCCTATCTTGATATTGATTTGAAATATTTTGATCTTGGCATTGAATATCGGGATGAGACCAATGATCAGGTGACCATTGACGCCGCGAACGCAATCAAAACCTATGGCGTTGGCATTAAATGCGCGACCATCACCCCTGACGAGGCAAGGGTTGAGGAGTTTAACCTCAAAGCCATGTACCGTTCCCCTAATGGCACGATCCGAAACATTATTGGCGGCACCGTTTTTCGCCAGCCTATTATTTGCAAAAATGTTCCGCGGTTAGTGCCAAACTGGACTGATCCGATTGTTATTGGACGACACGCCTTTGGTGATCAGTATCGCGCCACTGATTTTCTGGTTGATCGCCCCGGAAAATTGACCATCACCTTTACACCTGATGATGGCAGCGAGCCTGTCACCCGTGATGTTTTTACCTTTCCTGATAGTGGCGTTGCCCTTGGCATGTATAATCTGGACGATTCGATCAAAGGCTTTGCTCGCGCTTGCCTTAATTATGGGCTTGATCTGGGATGGCCTGTTTATCTTTCTACGAAAAACACCATTCTCAAGGCCTATGATGGGCGTTTCAAAGATATTTTTGAAGAGATTTACAACACCGAATTCAAAACAGTGTTTGACGCTAAAGGGATCACCTATGAGCATCGGTTGATTGATGACATGGTGGCCTCTGCGTTGAAATGGAATGGAAAGTTTGTCTGGGCCTGTAAAAATTATGATGGCGATGTGCAATCTGACACCGTTGCCCAAGGGTTTGGCTCACTCGGTCTGATGACCTCTGTTCTTATGACCCCTGATGGCAAGACCGTCGAAGCCGAAGCCGCCCACGGCACGGTAACCCGTCACTATCGCCAACATCAGGCAGGCAAAACCACCTCAACCAATCCGATTGCGTCCATCTTTGCATGGACACAAGGGTTGCGTTATCGGGCCAAGTTTGATGACACCCCTGAACTTGAGGCCTTTGCAACCACGCTTGAGCAAGTCTGTATCAGCACGGTTGAAAGTGGTCAAATGACCAAAGATCTTGCCCTTTTAATTGGCCCAGAGCAGGCGTTTTTATCAACGGATGAATTCCTTGATGCGATTGATCAGAACCTAAAGGCAAAAATGGCAAGTTAACTTGCCCTGATTTAAGCCCTGAAAACTATCCCAGCTTTTGCTTGGCGGTTTCAAGAATAGCGGTAATGGCGGCTTCGGCTTTATCCCCATCAGGCCCACCAGCCTGAGCCATATCAGGCCGACCGCCACCGCCCTTGCCGCCTATCTGTTCAGCCCCAATTCGCACCAGATCAACCGCGTTGATCTGGTCTGTCATGGCTTTGGATACCGCAACAACTATAGACGCTTTGCCATCAGCAACCGAAATCAGCACAACAATCCCTTTGGGCGCTTTTGCTATCATGCCATCAGCAATGGTTTTAAGGTCTTTGGCTGGGGTATCAGATAATTGCCGGCCTGTGAAAACCGTATCGCCGATCTGATGGCTGATATCCCTGCTGTCACCGCCACCTGATGCTAATTTGCGGCGCAGATCAGCAATCATTTGATCCGCCTGCTTCCGCTCTTGCATCAGGGTTTCTAGCCTTGCTGATAATTGTTCTGGGGTGGTTTTTAGCAATTGCGATGACGCTGACAGAATATCAAGCCTTTCTTTGATCCACTGCATAGCCCCGTCATTTGTCACCGCCTCAATCCGGCGAACACCGCCAGCAACCGAGGTTTCGCCAATAATCTTGAAAAGGCCAATTTCGCCGGTGCGACTGACATGAGTGCCGCCGCATAATTCCACCGACCAAGCCGCGCGGCCTGCCATTTCGGTTGGTCCACCCATGGAAACCACCCTCACCTCATCACCATATTTCTCACCAAATAACGCTAGCGCCCCTTCGGCTATGGCATCATCTTGGGTCATAATGCGTGTGGTGACTTCGCTATTCATCATCAGGCGGTGATTTACCAATGCCTCAATCGTTGCCAGCTCGTCTGCTTCAACCTGACGGGTATGGCTAAAATCAAAGCGCAAGCGATCTGGGCTGACCATTGAGCCTTTCTGCATCACATGGGTGCCCAGAACTTCGCGCAACGCTTCTTGTAAGAGATGAGTGGCCGAATGGTTACAGCGCAGATGCTGGCGCCGCAAGGCGTCCACCTCAAAACGGCAAGCCTGACCAACACGCAAAGTATCGCTGGCCGTAATCACATGGAAAAACACCCCCGATGGCGTTTTCCATGTATCGGTGACTTGGGCGACTTCTTTGCCGGTGGCCTCATCATAAATCACCCCTTTATCACCAATCTGACCGCCTGATTCCGCATAAAATGGGGTTTGGTTAGCCACTAAGGTAGCGGTCTCCCCTGCTGCAATCTGATCTTTTTCGGTCTCATCCTGCGCCAAGGCTACAATCATGCCGTTAGCCGTGGTTGTGGTGTATCCCAAAAACTCCGTTGCTCCGGTTTTATCCGCGATATTGAGAAAAACAGGCGACATGCCCTTATCACCTGACCCTGACCATGCTTTCCGTGCCATGGTTTTTTGTTTTTCCATGGCCGCATCAAAACCAGCATGATCAACAACCCAGCCATGGCCGCGCAACACATCTTCGGTCAAATCAATAGGAAAGCCATAGGTGTCATAAAGCTTAAACGCCAATTGCCCATCAAGGCGGCCAGCCCCGGGGTTTTGTTCCACCTCATCCATCAGAATTCGCAAACCACGATCCAAGGTTTCCTTAAACCGGGTTTCTTCTAGTTTCAGAACCTCGGTCATCAGGCTTTCGGCGCGTTTTAATTCGGTGTAATGCCCCCCCATGACCTCGACAAGGGCTGGCACAAGCTTATACAAAAGCGGATCACGGCACCCCATCTGATGGGCGTGACGCATGGCACGCCGCATAATCCGCCGCAACACATAGCCGCGGCCTTCGTTCGATGGCAACACCCCATCTGAAATCAAAAAGCAAGATGACCGCAAATGATCAGCAATCACCCGATGCGATACCCTATGCGCCCCTTCCGCATCAACCCCGGCATGGCCAGCAGAGGCGGCAATAAGATGCTGCATCAAATCAATATCATAATTATCATGCTTGCCTTGCATGATAGCGGCAATCCGCTCAATGCCCATGCCGGTATCAATTGACGGGCGCGGCAGTGACACGCGATCATCAGGCCCGCGTTGTTCAAATTGCATAAAGACAAGGTTCCAAATTTCAATAAAGCGATCCCCATCTTCATCCGGAGACCCCGGTGGGCCACCGGGAATATGATCCCCATGATCATAGAAAATCTCAGAACACGGGCCGCAAGGGCCAATATCACCCATGGACCAGAAATTATCCGATGTTGCGATGCGAATAATCCGGTCATCAGACAAACCAGCAATTTTGCGCCAATGGTCTGCGGCCTCATCATCATCATGATAAATGGTCACTAGCAATTTGTCTTTGGGAAGACCGTATTCTTTCGTGATCAGATTCCATGCCAGTTCAATCGCCTGATCTTTGAAATAGTCACCAAAAGAAAAGTTACCCAGCATTTCAAAAAAGGTATGGTGGCGCGCCGTATGCCCGACATTTTCAAGATCATTATGTTTGCCGCCTGCGCGCACGCATTTTTGTGCTGTCACCGCCCGGGGGATATCACGGCTTTCGGCGCCGGTAAAAACATTCTTAAATTGCACCATTCCTGCGTTAGTAAACAGCAAGGTGGGGTCATTATGCGGAACCAATGAGCTCGAACTCACGATCTCATGATCATTCTTGGCAAAATAATCCAGAAACGCTTTGCGAATGTCATTTACGGTTAGCATGGCACATCACCCCTGTTATCTTCACCACATTTAAGAAAGATCACAAGTTTTGTCCAGAATTGCTTGCCGATTATGGCAATTATTTCTGCCGGAAGGGTATATGGGCATTGCCGCATATTTGATCGGTCAGCCGTCTTCGCCACGCCTCAGATCACATCCGACAGCTATGGCTATCCATGCATATTATGAAAAAGAGGATATCACTGATGATATCCTCTTTCTTTAGCGGCTCAAAGATTGGCGATCACATCCCATGCCATTGATTATGAAATGGGGGAATTGGGGATTAAAGGATTAGTCTTCACCACCATCACTATAATCCGGCGCATCATCTTCGGCGTTGGCCGCCGCTTCGCTTACGGCATCAAGCAAGACGGTTTCAAACAATCCGGCATTTTGGCGCAAGGCGTGTTCAACCTCATTTGCGATATTTGGGTTTTCCATCATAAAGCTCTTGGCGTTTTCGCGCCCTTGTCCGATGCGTTGCCCTTGATAAGAATACCAAGATCCTGACTTTTCAATCAGATTGGCAGCAACACCAAGATCAATCAATTCCCCTGTCTTGGAAATACCCTCACCATACATGATATCAAATTCAGCCTGACGGAACGGCGCCGCTACCTTATTTTTGATGATTTTCACACGCGTCTGGTTGCCCACCACCTCATCCTTGTCTTTGATGGACCCGATGCGGCGAATATCAAGACGGACGGAAGCATAGAATTTGAGCGCATTTCCCCCCGTGGTCGTTTCTGGGTTGCCAAACATAACCCCGATTTTGAGGCGAATTTGGTTAATGAAAATGACCATACAATTTGATTTGGCAATAGTCGCAGTCAGTTTACGCAACGCTTGTGACATCAATCGCGCCTGCAGACCAACATGGGTGTCCCCCATTTCGCCTTCAAGTTCAGCGCGCGGTACCAATGCGGCAACCGAATCCACCACCACAACATCTACCGATGTAGATCGCACCAGCGTATCCGTAATTTCCAGCGCTTGTTCACCACTATCAGGCTGTGAGATGAGCAATTCATCCAAATTGACCCCAAGCTTTCGCGCATAAGACGGATCAAGCGCGTGTTCCGCATCAACAAACGCGCAGACACCGCCAGCTTTCTGTGCCTCTGCCACGGCATGAAGCGCTAAGGTGGTTTTCCCAGAGGATTCAGGGCCATAAATCTCAACAATACGGCCACGCGGCAATCCGCCAATGCCCAGCGCAATATCAAGCCCCAGTGATCCGGTAGAGATGGCATCGACATCAACCGCCGTATCATTCTGTCCCAATTTCATGACAGAACCCTTGCCAAAGGCCTTTTCGATCTGGCCAATTGCGGCCTCTAGGGCTTTTAATTTTTCGGTTTTACTAGGAGTCATTTTTATCACATTTTGTTCTGATGTTGCGGTTGCTGACATTGCTCGTCTCCCTGTTGTGGCATGATCAAGACGGGCTGACAATGGGTTTTTCTGCCCTAAGCCCTGTTTCTATTTTGTCCCCATATTTGAACATTTTGATATTATATTCACGGTTTGTTCTTATTTTCAAGTGTTATTTTCACGGTTTGTTCTTATTTTTAGCAAACGGATCATGCCAAGGCGTTATGAGCCAAGAGGCTTGTCGACAGAAACATTTAATTCCAGCAAGGGAAAGGTGATCCAGAAGCGGCATCCCTGCCCTGACAAATTCTCAACCCCATATTTGCCGCCCCACCGATCAACCGCGTGTGCCACGGATGATAAGCCAAAGCCACGGCGATTGTGATCGGTCTTTGTGGATACGCCGGGGTCAAAAACCTTACCCAAATCAATGCCCTTAATGCCGGGCCCATTATCGGAAATAGACAGCTCACACCAGCCATCATGCTGACGAACAGAAATATAGATAATAATGTTGCCACATCCGGTTTCCATGGAATTGCGGACAAATTGCAACAAGATGCGATGCAACAGAACCGGATTAATGAAAACGGGGGCGGTAATGATAGAGCCAATTTCAATCGTCACGGTGTTAGAGGTAACAAGTGACAGGCTGGGAATGATGCCGCGAAGCAGATTTTCCAGCTCATATTGGGTCATAATGACTTGGTTGTCTTCGCTGGTGCTGTCACGCGTCAAATCATTGACCAGCCGTGACGCCAGCGTAATGTGATTGCGAATCGTCTCAAGCACTTCGCGCTTTTCTTTGGGATTCGTATTTGGCTTTTCTAATTGGTCACAACCAGCCAAAATGGCCATCAGATTGTTGTTCACATCATGGGCCAAGCCACGAAGCAGCGCATCCTTATCGGTTTCAAGGATTTTGGAATACTCTTCGGCGGGCAAATGCGCCGATTCGTTTCCATAATTGTTATCTTTCGCTTTCAAAAATATGTCCTATCTGTTCTAACGCCAGCAAAACCAAAAATGATAACGCTAAAAAGCTGACAGGATTATGAACTGCTCACATCATCCGATTCTCAAATTACCAACAAAAAGTTAATAAATCGTTAACGCAACGCGATTATCTTGATTTATCGCAAAATAAAAACAAAGGCAGACGCAAAACCGCGCCTGCCCTAGGAGGAAAATCAAGAAACCGCCATAAAAATCAGTCGTCGCGATGGGTTCTTTCGTTACGCTCATGCCGTTCTTGGGCATCAAGCGAAAGAGAGGCGATAGGTCTAGCCTCAAGGCGTTTAAGGGAAATGGGTTCATCCGTTTCTTCGCAATACCCATAGGTGCCATCATCAATACGGCGAAGCGCGGCTTCAATCTTGGACAGCAATTTGCGTTCGCGGTCACGCGTCCGCAAGCGGATTGAGGTATCGCTTTCGACTTGCGCGCGGTCCGTGATATCCGGCTTTTGCAAATTTTCTTCGGACAGATTATTCAGCGTCTCTGACGCCTCTGAAAGCAAATCCTGCTTCCATTTGATCAGCTTCTGGCGGAAATATTCAATCTGAACGGGATTCATAAACTCTTCCTTTTCGGTAGGTTTATAATTCTCCGGAAGAATAATAGCGCCGTCCGTCACTTTGATTTCATCTTTTGTCTTAGACTTGCCTGCCATGGTCAACCTCGATCTAAATCTTGCTGAAAATACCAGAAAGGGATTTCTGATATTTCCCCTAAATATGTGCCGCCCTTTTGAGGGAACAGAAACGACATATTAGGGTCACACTTGGGTCTTATTTTTCACTTTACGGCGGCAATATATTTATCTCGCCCTGCCAAGGCAAGACCCTAAATGGCAATTTCACATAAATTTTACAATCATTAACACCGGTTTAGAAATTAGATTTCCTGCATATCACGAATTGTTGATTTGCTAATGAATTAGATAATCGGAATATTGATCCAAAGCATAGGTATAGCAACAAAAGGTGAGGCAGTTTTCAAAGAATGATTAATACCCATTAATCATCCTTAAGAATTTCCTCCCCTCACTGAAGGAAAACAAAAGTTAATTTTTGTTACATTCAAGGAGTATGAAAATGAATGTTTTAATCATCGAAGATGATCCCATGATCGCAAAATCACTTTCGCTTGCTTTGACAGACGAAGGGCATCATTCCAATATTTGTAGCACCGCCGAAGAAGGCTATATCGCGGCGCGCGATCATTTCAATGATGGCATTAGCGCGTATGACGCCATCATTCTTGATATCAATCTGCCTGATGGTGATGGCATTAAACTTTCAAAAACTTTGCGAAGTAACAAAATCACGACCCCTGTTTTGGTGGTTTCTGGCCGCACCTCGACAACGGATAAGGTGGTGGCGTTGCGCTCTGGGGCGGATGGCTATCTGACCAAACCCTTTGATCGGCAAGAATTGGTCGCCAATCTGACCGCCATTGTTCGGCGTTACAACGGGCACACGGAATCCAATATTGTCACAGGGCCAATTTCCCTTGATCTCAGCACCCGTTCGGTCACTGTCAATGGTGATAAAATTGACCTCACAGGCAAAGAGGTTCAGATTTTAGAGCTGTTGTCTTTGCGCAAAGGCACCATCATCACAAAGAATCAGATCATCAATCATCTTTATGAAGGGCGGGATGAACCCGAATCAAAGATCATTGATGTTTTTGTTTGCAAGTTGCGTAAGAAACTGGCCGAAAAAGCCAATCAGCGCAATTATATCCATACCATTTGGGGGCAAGGCTATGCCTTACGTGATCAACCTGTTCTGATGACCTGAACCCCTCCCTCTCGACAAAGGGACAGGTGACCCCATATGATCCCCATAGGGTTTTCCTTATGGGGGTTTTTATGATGAGCCTAAGATCACACCATATCCTGCTTCAGCCGGGGGATTTTGTCCGCCTGCAAGGCCATGAGGATTGGGGTTATGGTCAGGTGCAATCCGCCATAGGGTCAAAGATCACCGTCAATTTTGATCACAAAGGCAAACAGATGATCAATATTGATCACGCCGTGCTGATCCCTGTTTCG
>JALRFL010000042.1 GCA_023259875.1 Alphaproteobacteria bacterium | reverse complement strand
TTAATTGATATGTTATTATCCTTATAAATAAATAGATAATCCGGCGTTCAATCAGGATAAGACCTATATCTTTTATTGTGCTTCCGGCAGCAGATCGGCCCTTTCCGCCAAGGTTGCGATGGATATGGGGCTTTCACCCGTCTTAAATCTAACTGGCGGTGTTGCCGCATGGAAAAAAGCTGGTGGTGAACTAGAATAGGAAACAGACAAAATCTGGTTGAGACACCTATTGGGGCAGATGACCGGTTTTAACATAAATGAGCGCGCCATCATCCTTGGTGTAAGGGGTATGTTGGCTCAAATGTGGGGACCTTAGCCAGCTGCCGGTGGGATAAACCCCATGCTCATCATAAAAGGTGCCTTTGAGGACGAGAATCTCCTCACCGCCCCAATGGCGATGTGGTTGAAATTGGGTGTTTGGTGCCCATTGGACAAGGGCAATATGTTCCCCTTCAAACTGGTGAAGTGGCATAACAGATAGCCCATCGACTAACCCGGGGTACCAAGCTTGCGTCTTGGTGTTTATGGCAAATTGGCTGTGATCCTGCTGATGGAATTGGTGAAGTTTGACAAAGATCGTTGCCCCCTCACTACCTATCACCGGTTGATGTTTTGTCCCAATAGGGTTGCGGATATAAGTTCCGGCGGGATAGGCGCCATGTTCATCACCAAACACCCCTTCGAGGACAAAAATCTCCTCACCGCCGGAATGTTCATGGGGTGAAAATTGGCTGTTTGGGTCATAGCGCACAAGTGAGGTCGCCCTTGCAATCTCATCCCCAATGCGATCAAGTTTCATGCGATCAACCCCGGGCATTGGTGATGCTTCCCATTGATAGTCATCAGGCGTGATCACCACGCGCTGTGCGAAATCTGCGTTTATTTCAATGGTGGTATCTATTGTTGACACATCTCATCCTATCACATTTGTTACGCCCCAGACGAGGTTCTGATGATATTGACCAATCCTTCTTTGCTTGCCGGTTTTGGTTTTATCCCAAATCAGCCATTGCTCAAGTGATCACTCCACATGGTAATGCACCTCTTTTACAATCATCTCCGCGCCATTAATCGGCACCATGTCTTGCGGACAAGTGGACATGACGACAATCACATCATGATGCGCACGCAGACGCAACCAATCCCCCGGTTTTGACAAAGGTGGGCAAAACTCTGTTCGGCCATGGGTATCAAATGGAATATTCATCCATAAATTGAGCGGAGAAGGCGTTTCGGTAACCGGATACCCAATATCCGCCATCGCCGCGGCGAGGTTATCCGTGCAGTTATCGTGATAATCCTGACATCCTAGCATCTGATAGCGATAAACATCACAGGCGGCGAGTAAGGTATCATGCCGCCCTGGTGAGGTATCCTCTTCTAGGGTCAGAATTGGACGCCGGTTGTTGCTATAAAGGGGCTCACCAACGACAGGAAACACCGATTGCGTAACACTTCTTTGGTGTTCCATTGACATGAACTCGCTCAAGTCTTCGGTCATAAAGCACCATGTATCCACGACCTGCGTTCCGTGGGTGTTGATGATCGTTATCACTTGATCTTTCTTAACATGAACGGCTTTACCTTTTCTTGCTGGAACAGTCTGAAGTCCGGATACAGTGTTGGTCATAATAAGCCCCTCTTTCTTAAATACGGATCAACGACGATAACAGGAGTTCACCATATCTCATCGCTTTTATTAGATAAAGATTAACCTAATTTTCGACATGTGAGGAGCAGATTAGGCCTAAGGAAGGTCAACCCCTAGGTCTTTTGCTAAGGCGAGGATTTCGCCCCATGTGGCAGAAGGCAGGCTGATGGGTTTGTTCTGATTTGTTTTTCTGGCTCGACTCTCACGCTCACCCGGCACCAGCACTTGATCAAACCCTTTGGCTGGTGGGCATTCGCGCAATTCTAGCAAAATATCTTCGGCAATGGTTTGAAAGGTTGTCGGGGTTTGATAAAGGCTGCAATCCAAGGCTAGAATCAGCCAGTTGCATTCTACCGTGACCGGGCCAAGCATGGCTTCAGCAATCATTTCGGCGGCCACAGCCAAAGCATACCCCTTAGCCCCGCCTGCAGGAAGAATTGCCCCACCATTGAAATACGCCTCTGGGTCTGTGGCAGGATTTCCATCCTTATCTATCAAGATGCCTTCTGGCAAAGTGGCACCAGCAATTTTGGCCCCGTAAACCCAGCCTGCCGCAGCAGCAGAGGTGGCAAAATCCGCAACAACAGGGCCTTCTTTTCCGCCGGGGATTCCAATGGCGTAAGGGTTTGTGGACATCAGCGCTTTTTTACCGCCATATGGGGCAACTAAGCGCCAGTCTTTTCTGCCGCCACCGCCAATGATCACTGCCAAACAGCCATGCTCTGCGGCGTATTCGGCATAGGAACCAAGCCGCCCTGTATGGCCGGCGTTCTGAATCGCGATGGCCGCCATGCCGGTATCCTTGGCGCGTGAAACCACATCCCGAATGGCCATATTCATAGCCGGAATACCAATGCCGCCATGACCCTCGACAAGCCAAGCCCCCTTGGGGTTTTGTTTTAACTCAGGGCGTCCTTCGGCTTTCAAATATCCAGATTGGTAATATTTTGTGTATTGGTGGATGCGCCATACGCCATGGGATTCCACATCTGAACAATCGGATTCCAAGAGATGCATCGCCACGTCTTCGGCAATATCCGATGGCACAGTCAAGGCCTCTAGTATCTGTGTCACCACATGTTTTGCTTTGTTTTGATCAATGGAAAGGCGCGGTGTATCAAGGCTGTATTTGCTAGACATTTTCATATTCCTGACGCCCCTTTTGCGTTTTAAGGGGCAGAAAAATCATACGCTAGGCCTGTTCCCTGTCAACCGCGCAAGACAGCGATAAGAGAGGCAAAAAGAAAGACAGCCCACCCATTTTGAAAAGCCGTTTTGTCTTTGATGGCTGGGCTTGTAAGCGCAAGACAACAAAAACCAACTATTTTTGTTTACTATAATTAAATAATATCTTTATAATTAATTAATAATACGAAAGAGATAAGAGGGAAAACAATAAAGACAGGGTTTTTGATATGCTGACAAAAATATTCATCCGAACATTTCCATCAACCGAAGAATGTGAATTGTTTGAATCTTTACTAAAAACACGCTGGCCTTCGTTGTTAGAAGATGTCAAAGGGGTTGTTTTCAACGCCTATAAAAATCCATCTCAAAACAATATCTTAACTGTTGTCTGGGAATTTCCTGATATGGGAACACAAAAGAAAGTTGAGAAGTTGATTGAGGAAAATATTACAAAATTTACGCAAACTTTGTCCCCCAAGACAATGAGTTTCACCGGCGAGCAGGTCTTTCATATCTCAACATAGGCAGACCCTGATATCACCCACGCCACAAGGCCAGCGACAGAGACCATCGCAATTTTGCCTTTAAGAGCGTAAAGCGCGAGGTCATGCGAGTGGATTTAGTCTAGCCGCCCCTCAACATGAGCTTTCCAGACTTCAAGCAACAATTCTTCACATTCTTCGTTTGAAAGAAACTGAGGTTTATTTTCAAATGTGTTGAAGACCTTTTTTACAAACTCATCCCCATTAGCACTTTCAGCCAAAAGCCGTTCGGCCTTGTGAAGAAAAATATGCATATCGGTAACGCGCTTGCGTGTTTCTTGATTAAATTGCATGACTCAATCCTTACTTAGGTTTCGAGATTATTTTATGGCATGAAACCAAATCCGTAAAGATCGCTATTTACAATTCTTCCTTTACCTTAATTCATCGCGCGGCTTGTATGGGGCACGCTTCGCCTGTCGATAAATCTGAATAAATACATTAAGATGAACATAGATAGTATCAGACCCATGATATCGCCAATGATAAATCTAGCAATAATTTCTAAGAAATCGTCCTTGGCGAAGACCTCACTTTTCAAATATGCCCCTGACAAGGAGTTAAAGACCGAAGCCAATGCCCCGGCAAAAATGACACCTAGCCAATTCGGTTTGAGATGCCTATTGGGATAAACCTGATAACCCATCATACGCAAAGCCTCAAAAGCCAAGACAGCACTGCTCGCGCTGAAAAAAGGGATAAGGTAAGATTGATAGGTATGATATTCTAATCCCCATATCATATGCGTGATGATTTCCGCAGGGATCAGGGCAAATAGAACCTTTGGTCCAAGCAACCAACTCGACAACACCCTAACCGCATGAGGCAGAAAGATAATGCTGGCAATGGCACTGGACTGCCCTAGGAAATAATACTCAATCGGAAAGATGACATAGAAACAAAGCCAGAACACACTCACATAAAGGATAATCACAAAGCCTAACCAGTGTTGATAGAGATGGGTAAGCAAACGCATTTTAACCTACTATATTGTTCATGTTCGTGAAAACATGATCAACGATCACCACAAAGTCATGCTTTATGATAACACATCTTTGATTTAAGCAAAGCGTTCGGTATTGGGCTTGTAAAGACCAGAGCGTTCAGAGCCAACCTTGGCAATGAAACCTGATTTGATGAGCGTTTGAAAAGCCCGATAGAGAGATGGCTGTGGCATATTTTGCAACAAAGCATGCTCACGCAACTGATCCAGATGAATAGGCTCTTGTTGTTCCTGTGAAAGCATGATCAGCGCGGAAATCACTTTCTTTTCAATTTCTGTCAATGACGCGATAGAAAGATCCGTTTCCATTTGCATGATCAAATTGCGAAGTTGGGCATAATATTGAATCTGAGGCATACGCTTTCCCAATTTTTAAATAAGTGTTACAATAAGTGATATATAATTTATATACCTGTTTTCAATAGAATGGTCATATAAATTTGTGAAATTAATAAAAATCTAAACACAAAAAAAAATGATGATTTGCCATAAAACGGATGTGGCGTCATTCATCACATTTTCTGCCAAAAACCTCAGCCATGCCCTTTTCCAGCACTCAAGGCATCCAAAATAGGGCAATCTGGACGGTCATTGCCATCACACCCTGCCGCTAGGTGAGAAAGCTGATCTTTCAGAGATTGCAATTCTTTGATCTTATTTTCAATTTCATGAATTTTAAGCATGGTCAGCGTTTTTACATCATGACTGCTTCTGTTGCGGTCTTCGTAAAGGGCTAATAGCTCTCGGCATTCTTCAATCGAAAAATTAAAGCGCCGCGCCATACCAATAAATTGCAATTTGGCAACATCACTTTCCGAATAATCCCGATATCCTGATGATGGGTTCTGATACGGCACAATCAATCCGATATTCGCATAATATCGGACGGTTTTGGTGGTTAGACCCGACTGTTTTGCCGCAGTTCCGATATTCATATCTATCTCCAAAAAAAGCCCTTTACTTTACCTTTAGGGGAAGGTTCATAAGATAGGCCAAGAGGATAATTATGGCAACATTGACTTCACATTTAGGTATCAACTGGACTTGCCGGCACACATGGCGGCGATCATCTTATAACACCATGTGGTGTCTTATTGGCTGTTCGATTGGTGATTTTGGCACGATTGCTTTTTTCCAATATACAGGCATTCCGTGGCCGACTTTACATATTATGACATTGGCCATCATTAATGGTTTGCTGACCTCGATTATGCTGGAAACCTTTATCTTATCACGCCAGATGGCGTTAAAGATTGCGTTCAAAACCGCGATTGGCATGTCTTTTATATCCATGTTGGCTATGGAAATTGCGATGAATGTGGTGGATGTAACCCTGACGGGGGGCGCAAAGCTGACTTGGTGGGTGATACCTGTAATGCTGCTGGCAGGATTTATAACACCGCTTCCTTATAATTATTGGCGACTCAAAGCCTTGGGTAAGGCCTGTCATTAGGGCCTACCATAAGGGCAAAGCCAGCAATCCATCCGTTTGGATCAAAGACGAACACAGACCGCATCATAAGCATGCCGCGTGGTAATTTTGCCATCATAAGCAAAGATATCTAGCATGGCGTCATAGCCTTTATCGGTAATATCCATGCTACGCGGCCAACAGCCCATCTTTTGATATGCCTTAATACATTCTGCTAGCACAGCTTCATCTGTGTGGGGAAACAAAGGTTTCTGGGCGGCGGCAATTTCTGCGGCTGAAGTCTCATTCATGTAATTGCGTGTCCGCTGATAAGCGCGGCAAAAGGCTTTGCCGTGATCTGTCTCTAGCCAATCAGGTATCGCCGCGAGACTGGAAAAGGCGCAAGATTCAATCACTGGCCCAAGTGCCGCCACCACATACCCCTGCCCATCGGCTTCAAGCTGTTGAGGAGATGGGCCTTGCTGATGGATATATTGCCCTTCGCCACGGCGGAAAGCGGCATCCATCTCTTTGGCATTTCCGGCATCAATGATCTTGATCTTATCAATATCAATTCCGGCTTTATGGCAAGCAAAGGTGAACATGGTCATCGGCTGACCACCGTGATGAACCAGCACCTCCGCCCCCTCTAGGCTTGACCAATTAAAATCCGCATCTGGCTGACGACTGGTAATAAAAAACCCATCCATATCATTGATCAGAGCAAAATGCTTGGCTGAGTTTGGCTTGCCTTTTTCTAGACGGTTAAACCCTTGGCTGATGGTGGATTGCACCACCTGTGCTGTGCCATCTTCAAGCGCAGAAATAGCAGAAGTACCGGGGGTAGCCACGCTCCAGTCATAGCTTAGCCCTTCGTCTTCAAGAAACCCACCAGTCATCGTAGAAATCAAAGGCGAATAGAAAGCTGAAAAAAGCGTAAATTGAATATGGATATCTGCCATGAGTTCGTTTTCCCTTTACTTTATAAGCATCCTGACGCCGCAATAAAAAAGCATCAGGCTAGAGTTAAGCTAACCGATAAGGTGACCGAAAGTGATCCTATTTCGGCTCTGCCAGGGTCTCTAGCCAGTGATAAAGACATCAATTATAGTGATCTTAGGTTAACGATGCTGGTTGTCAATGTTGGCTTGCTTATCATGGGGGTCTAGGCCAGCGATCCTAGCTTTGCCCAGAATAAGGTTTTAGCGGCCATCAAATTTATCTGGATTTTGGGCGCACAAAGTGGCATAAGCGGTTACCTTATCACGTTGATAAGGGGGTCAACGCTTTGCTTCTCACCAGAAAATGAAGTTGTTTGACGATTAACAACTCACTTCTTAAGGAGAAGTTCATGCCAAATGGCACCGTAAAATGGTTCAACGAAACCAAAGGTTATGGATTTATCGAACCCGAAGATAAATCACAGGACGTTTTTGTTCATATTTCCGCTGTGAAAAATGCTGGAATGCAAACACTTAGTGAAAACCAACAGGTCAGTTTCGAAGTAGAAACAGGTAAAAACGGCAAAAGCTCTGCTGTTAATCTGTCTGCTATTTAAGGCATTTCACATCACATTTACAAAAGCTGGCCTTTTGGCCAGCTTTTTTATGGCGAGAAAGCCCGGTTCTTATCTAAGCCGAATTTTAATCGCCAGAGGCATTCCCCGTGCTTCCTCACGGATAAAGATAAATAGCCCACATAACACAATCATGAACATGCCTGTGATAGAATAGGTGTCAGGCACCTCACCAAAAGCGGCGTATCCCACAATGATAGACACCACCAAAAGCGTGTATTCAAATGGCGCAACCACAGGTGGCTGGGCAATACGATAAGCCGAGATCAAGAAAATCATCCCGATTGTCCCCACCACCGATATGGTCGTGATTGACCCCAAAATCATGAGATCAGAGAATGACCAAGGGCGGAACACATATTCAAGCCCCTTCACCCCATCAAAAGATAGGCCAAGCCAGTTAATGACCAATAGGATCAAAAGACCGTAAAAAATGCTGCCTATATACATATGGATCGTTTGCTGAAAAACCGTATCCTGATCACGGGTATGTTTAGCAATCATCATAGAAATGGCGTAAGTTAAGGCCGTGATTATCGGCAAAATATAAGCCCATTCAAAATTTGAGGAGCTAGGCTTAACAATAAGCCCTGTGCCAATAAATCCAATAATAATGGCAGAAAGACGATATAACCCCACCTGATAATTTAAGAAAAACCATGACAAAAGCGTAATGAATAAAGGGCTAATAAAAAATAGCGCTGTAGCCTCGGCAAGAGGCATCAGCGAAAGCGAAATATAAAAGCTCATAAAGCCGATAAAAAAGAAAGTTGACCGTATCATTGTTAAGAGAGGATAGGCCGTGCCAAACCTGATCGGCCGACCGGTGATAAAGAGATAACCTAGAATAACGCCGCCACCGATCACGCCACGCAAGACATATATCTGAAGCAATGATCCATGCCCGGCCAGTATCTTAATCAACAAGTCTTGAATACTAAACAGCGACATTCCAGCTATGATGAGAATGATCCCTAATCTATCTGCTGACATCACCGTCTCCTTGCCTTGCGATTAATGTTCAAGATCAGGCAAATTGTTATATAAAACAAGGGGATTAATCAGGACGGTTTTGTCGTTTATGGACTACAAATACACAGAAATACGACCTAGTTTTCTGTATTCGACAGATTGCTTCAGCCGAGAATGGTTTACAAAACAGAAATGAGGATCAATCGGCATCCCATAATCAGAAAAAAGATAAGGATCAGGCGGCGAAACCATAATTGAGAAATATAGGCTCTGATGCGTTCACCAATCAAAAATCCAGTTAAGGCAATCACCAATCCTGCAAGAGACTTGATCAATAGATCAAAGGTCAGAACGCCATTCAGTATCAATGCCCCAACAAGCGGCAAACATCCTGCAAGAAAAAGAAA
>JALRFL010000036.1 GCA_023259875.1 Alphaproteobacteria bacterium | reverse complement strand
ATTGACTACTATATTAACATCGTCTAATGCGTTTTTATATTGCCCAGCCTTAGTAGCTGCATCTATGAAAGCTTTTGAATTTATCCCTTGAGTTTCGGCTAAAAATTGAGCATCTTTTGCAGTTTGCCTGTAAGCTTGAGTTAAACTTTTAAATGCAAAGTCTGACTTAGTAGCAGCATCATTAGCCGCTTTACCTATTTCCTCGCCACCTTTTTTAATGGCATCAGCTGCATCTTTCATCCCAGCCTGAACACCACTACCATCAAAGGTTATACCTGCATTTATAAATTCCATTATCTTAACTTTTTACAAACTTCAAAAATCTCTTTATTTTGTTCAATCCACTCTTTTTTAGTTAGCGGTTTTTCATCTTCTTCCCAAGGAAAAACTGTTATATCTCTTGGACTTAACCCATTTTTAGCGTGAGGCTTTAATAATAAAGCTGACTGCCATCGTGCTATTGTCCATTGCGTTTTAGTTCGCTCAAATTCTAAATCATTAAACCCAATTAAGGCTTTAAAAAAATAGCTGATTGATGCGTTCCAAAACTTATCCTCATCCCATCCTAAACGACCATAAGCTAATTGCTCATAGCTAATGATCTCCTTTCTTTCGAAAATATCAGTTTTAGAACTATAACCCTTTATAACACGAATTGGCGATTGCCTATTATGAAATTGGGCGTATGGTTATGAAGATAAGACTAACCATATGAAGTATCATTTTTAATGGCCTTTCGTCCTCCCATCCGTATGGCTTTAGGTGGCACCCCCGGCGGCACCACACTTGGTATTATTTATGGAATGAATAGCGCCTCAATGGCGGTGCTTGGATCTCTGGTTTCTCTCGTTGGATTAGCCGTTTTAGATAATGATAGGGTGATGCTCTCTCTGAGTCTTTTTATCGCCGCCTTAATGTCTTTGCCAATCGTGCTTTACACAGGAAGCCTTATCAGTTTGCTGACCCGAAAATATGTCTTCACCATCGGGGTTGGCATAGCCATCGCAGGCAATTTTCTCTTTATGATTGATCTGCCGTGGAGTTTTATTGCCGCCAATACTTGCCGCATGGTTGGAGCAGGTTTGATGATGATGTGCATCTCGCTTTATACTATGGACTTTATTCCCCGAAAAAAACTAGCCAGTGCTGAGAGCAGGAAAATTATGTTTTCTGGTCTGGCTTGGCTGATCTTTCCTTTTCTCGGCACATGGATATGGGTGAATGTTGATCCGCGTGCGCCTTTTGTTTTATCGATTGTCCTCGTCAGCGTTTTAATTTCTGTGTTCTGGTGGCTTCGTATTTCAGAAGCTGAAAATATTCGTCCGCCTGACGCCAAGAACCTAAACTTTATCCGCAATGTCCGAACCTATTTTGCGAACCCGCATATGCGAGTCGCCTATCTGATCGCGGTGGCGCGGTCATCCTCATGGGTGGTGTTTTTTTCTTATGGGCCAATTTATCTTCAGGACGCTGGCATTGCCCCCCAATGGATTGGGCTTTTTATGGGCGGCATTATGTCTGTTCTGTTGTTTTCTGGACGCTTTGCCCATGTTGCCCAAATCATTGGCATTCGAAAAACCATCTTGTTTAGCTTCATGCTTGCTGGCAGCAGCATGATTGTTCTTGGGCTTTTGCCAGAACCTACCATCTGGGGTTTGCTGTTATTGCTGTTGGCATCGCTTGGGTTTGATATGCTGGATATTATCGGAAACATTCCCTTTATGCGCATGGTAAGCCCCAAAGTCAGGGTGGAAATGACCAGCGTCTTTTCCACTTGGCGGGAAATGTCCTTTGTTGTTACCCCCGGATTGGCAACGCTGATCTTGATATTTACAGATATCAGTGGGCTGTTTGTTATTCTTGGGGTGGCGCTGTTTATTGCCGGATTGTTAACCCGAACCATGCCGATACGGGTTGATTAATTCAAAACCGTGCTATCGGCATCTTTTTGCAAGCCTGCGCGCGTGGCGATCACCCCTGCCACAACAATCAAAACAATACCGATAATGTCCTGCAGGCCTAAATACTGTTCAAGGAAAATCCACGCCGCTAGGCCAGCAGAGATCAAAAAGAAATATTCAAACACATTAATATAGGTAGGGTCACCAACCTGATAAGCGCGGGTCATAAACCACATGGCGATAGTTGAAAAAAAGGCCTGCGCAAATATCAGCCCAAACACCGCAAGCGAAACCGTACCCCAAGAGGTGGTGATAAATGGTGTCAGATGGTCATTAGGTTCAACCGGATACATCCCCAGCAAGAGCGAGGCAACACCGCCGCCAATGCCTAAAAAGGTAAACCCCATCGCCGACAACACCACTGGGTTTTCTTGGTCGCAATACCGCTTTGTTAAGATATTGCTTAGCGCCAAAAAGGCACCTCCACAGACGGGCAAGATATGCATCCATGAAAAATCTGTGCCGTTTGGATCAAGAATAACCAATACCCCTGCCGAGCCAATTGCCACCGCGCTAATGCGCCGAATGCCGATATGTTGCCCAAAAAACAGCCGTGAGAAAATCAGTACAAAAATAGGACAGGTGAAAATCCCAGCCCCCGTAACCGCCATAGGAAGAAACGACAGTGACGAGAAATAAATCAACATTGATACCATGAAACAGAAATTGCGCAGCATCATAAACCATGGCCGAATGATCTTGAGGTTTGAGCCAACAAACCACGCTACGATTAACATCAACGGAACCGAAATCAGACTGCGCAACAAATGAAACTGGCCAACACCAATGCTATCTTCTAGCATCACCACCAGCGTATCATTAGGACCAATTATCGCCATCGCGATAAGAATATATATTCCGCCCCAGATTTCCCCAGATTTATGTTTCATGGCGTGATTTAACCAAATTCCCGGCGAATTGCATCGGTATGCTGGCCCAAATCTGGCACATCCGTAGCGGCAACAATATCGCCATTCATCAACGCCCCGGGGGATAGAATTTGCATTTCCCCATCCGAGGTTCGCATGGTCATATGACGGATCTGAGGGTGTTTCACCAAATCTTCCATGGTGCTTAATCGGCCAAAGGCAATATCTGCCTTTGTCATAATTTCTGCTAGCTCATCACGGCTATGCCGCGCGAAAGCCGTGGTAATATTTGCATCCAATTCTGGCCGATTTGCCACACGCGCAATATTGCTGGAAAACTTAGCATCACTTGCCATCGCCGCATCACCAAGCACATCCGAGCAGAATTTCACCCATTCGCGTTCATTCTGGATAGAAAACAAAATCATGCCACCATCACCACAAGGATAGACCCCGTAAGGCGCGATGGTCGGATGATGCAGACCCGGGCGTTTAATATCACGGCCGCCATATTTATGCTGAATATAAGGCACATTCATCCAGTCGGCTAACGCATGGAAAAGAGAAACTTCTATGCCGCGACCCTTGCCTGTTTTGGCGCGGCCAATCAACGCCTGAAGGATCGCCTGATACGATGTCATGCCAGCGCCGATATCACAAATGGAAACCCCAACCCGGCCGGGGGATTCCGCAGAACCTGTGATGCCGGCCATCCCAACCTCGGCCTGAACCAAAAGATCATAGGCCTTCATCTGACTGAAAGGACCGGATTCGCCATAACCACTGATTGAGCAGGTGATCAATTGGGGATGCGCGCGGCGCAGGTCTTCCATATCTAATCCGAGTCTGGCAACAGCGCCGGGCATGAGATTCTGAATAAAGATATCTGCCTTAGCAATCATTGCCTTGACTAAGGCAATGTCCTTGGGGTCTTTGAGGTTAAGCGCAACGGATTCCTTGCCGCGGTTGAGCCAGACAAAATAAGAACTCGACCCCATGGCATCAGCGTCATAATTACGAGCAAAATCCCCTTCAGGGCGTTCAATTTTGATCACCCTTGCCCCAGCGTCAGCCAATTTGCCAGACGCATAAGGGGCGGCAACAGCCTGTTCAATCGTAACAACGGTAATCCCAGCTAAATCCTTATCCGTCATAGCAATGTCCTGCGCATTTATCCATTACCCTATTCATATCCCATATCATCACGCATTGTTAGTGGCTTTAACAGATATGATCCGGGGCTTGTTCTATGTATTCGCCCCTTTGATCGCCCCAATCACAGCATCGGTGACTTCGCGCGTCGTGGCCTTGCCGCCAACATCAGGAGTCAAGATGCCGGCCGCGCACACATCCTCAACTGCTTGCATCAACATTTGAGACGCGCCAGCATGACCAAGATGATCCAGCATTAATGCCGCTGTCCAAAAGGTGGCAACCGGATTTGCAATCCCCTTGCCGGTAATATCAAAGGCCGAGCCATGGATCGGTTCAAACATAGATGGATAGCGGCCTTCGGGGTCTATATTGCCCGTTGGGGCAACGCCAATACTGCCTGCTAAGGCGCCAGCCAAATCCGAAAGCACATCCGCGTGTAAATTTGTGGCAACAATCGTATCAAGACTTTGTGGATCAAGCGTCATGCGCACGGTCATGGCATCAACCAGCATTTTATCCCATGATACATCCGGAAAATCAGCTGCTACCTCGGCCGCAATCTCATCCCACATGACCATCCCGTGACGCTGAGCATTAGATTTTGTCACTACCGTCAATTTCTTTCGAGGGCGTGATGCGGCTTTTTCAAAGGCAAAACGCATCACCCGTCTGACCCCATGGCGCGTAAAGACGGAAACTTCTGTTGCAACTTCTTCGGCGAGACCACGATGCACCCTGCCACCACTGCCCGAATATTCCCCTTCGGAGTTTTCGCGAACAATCAACCAATCCAGATCACCTGGTCCAACATGGCGCAAAGGGGATTGGATGCCGGGCAATACGCGCGTAGGGCGAATATTTGCATATTGATCAAAACCCTGACAGATCGGCAAGCGTAAACCCCATAGCGTGATATGGTCTGGCACATCTGGTGCCCCCACCGCGCCAAAAAATATCGCATCAAACGGTTTCAGTTGTTCTAGCCCATCAGACGGCATCATCTGACCATGGGTTTTGTAATAATCAGACCCCCAGTCAAAATGGGTTACAGAAAATCTCATGCCGCCATCGCGCATGGCTACCGCGTCCAGCACCTCAAGGCCAGCATTGATCACCTCAGGGCCAATGCCATCAGCAGGAATAGCGGCGATCTGATAATTGGTCATTTTACTCTCATAAAATAGGAAACATAAGGTAAAGTGATGCGCTGAGTGTAACTATTATTATGATTTTAGCAATGCTATCATCCGCCGTTCTGTGATCAAAATAAAGATGATCAGGATTGTCTTTGCGATGACAGCCCATCGATAAAGCAGCACAATTCCCTAGCAACGCTTTCGCCAGCCTCAAGCAAGAGCGAATGTTTATAGCGCGGCAGAATAACCAATTCAGAAGATGGCATGGCATCAGCGATCTGTTGATTAAGCCTAGGGTTACAGCCGCCATCATGTTCCCCTGTTAAGACCAAGGCCGGAGCGGCAATCTGATCAAGCCATGGCCCCATTTCTGTGCCTGCATAAATCCGAAAAACATTGAGAAACACCTCAGCGTCCGTGTCCACCACCTGTTTTAATCGCGCTTTGACCACATCAGGGTGATTGGCGATAAAATCATCCGTGAACCAGCGATCAGATAAGGTCTCTAGCACTGGCGGAATCCCCTTTTCTTCCATGGCTTTGACCACTGCCCAAACCTTTTGGCTATCATCATCGGTGCGAAAAGCGGCAGTAGATAACAGCCCTAAGGATAACACCCTTTCTGGATAGGCGCGTGCGTAAGCAGGCCCAATCATGCCGCCTAGGGAATGTCCTGCTAGGTGCATCGCCTCAATCCCTGTGGCTTGACGAATGGCCTCAAGGTCTTCGACCAGATGATCAAGGCCAAAATCCCCATCGCCTTTTGGTGATGCCCCATGACCACGCAAATCATAGGTCACGACCGTAAAATGCGGGGTCAAAATCGGCAAAAGTTTTGCCCAAGTGTTTCGCGCCGCGCCAATCCCATGGATCAGGAAAAGGGGCGGCCCTTGGCCTGCGATTGACCACGCACAGGACACCGCTTGGCAGGGTTTGGTGGTATCAGGTTTTGTCATAATTAGCCTTCAGGCTGGCGATCCGCATGGGCAACGCCAGCATAGCCCCAATCCTCTTTATCCACATCTATCAATATCACTTGAACGCTTTCTGGCTTTGCCCCTGTTGCGCGGCAGAACCCATCGGTCATTTCCTTAATAATGGCGCGGCGCGTATCACGATCACGCCCCTTGAACATTTCAACACGGATCATCGGCATCGTTAGGCTTCCTTTCTTGCCTTATCAACGGGGACAGGGGTAGAGCTAAAATGCGGCATAACATCTTCGGCAAAGGCTTGCAGCGCGTCCATCGTGTCTTGAGCATCTAGGCCAAAATTTGGATTGATGATCACCCGATCAATACCAAGTTCCGCATATGGCGCAAGTTTATCAATGACCTCTTGGGTTGACCCTATCAACAGGCTTTCGGCTAATTCCTCTTTTGGGGTACGGCTAGGCATCGGTGTGATCATTCCATGATCGACTAGCCCGGGGCCAAGAAATATATTGTCAAACCGCCCGTAATAGTGATGCGCGGCGGCAATTTTTTTTTGCTTTTCTGCTTCATTTTTGGCCAGATGCGCCACGCGTGAGAGGGTCAATGTTGGGATATCATCGGTTTTCTGGCAATCCGCTTTACCACGTTGAAACGCCTCAACCTGATCTTTCAGCAATTGGTGGTTACCTGAAAGCGGTGTGGTCTGAATATGAAATCCTCTTTTGGTTGAGGCGTAAATACCATCCGGATTTAGCACCGCCATCATGATAGGCGGGCCTCCTTGACGCAATGGGCGCGGCATAATCGTTAGGGGATCAAACTGATACCATTTGCCTTGCCATGAGACTTCTTCATCCAACAGCAAGGCCTGAAGAACATCGAGGGATTCGTCAAACCTTTCCCGGGTTTCATCCATAGGAACGCCCATGCGCTCCATCTCATAGGCAAAGGCGCCCCTGCCAACACCCAACATTAATCGCCCTTCGCAAAAAATATCTGCCACCACCACCTCACCTGCATAAACTCGCATATCGTGAAGCGGTAACACCACAACAGAAGTTAAAATCTTAAGCCGTTCAGTCATGCTGGCAATTTTAACAGCAAAGGTCAGGGGGGCAGGCATCATCAGGCAATTAACAAGATGATGTTCTGTCACGGAAACAGAATCAAAGCCAATGCGATCAGCCAGTTTGGCTTGATCCAACATATCCCGATAGACGCGATCACCGCCGTAATGTTTATCTGGGTAATCCGATGATAGCTGAATACAAAAATCCATACCTTTTCTGTATCTGCCCCTCTATGAGTGATGATCTCGTTATGATCTTTGAAAAGTATCAAACGAAAACAACAAAATACAAAGAAAAAAATTCTTGCAAATTCAGATAAGATAGATTGTCCTATCGTCACGAAACTTTGAGCATCACCATGACACGCCATCACGCTATTCTTTTGATCCTTTTGGGCGGTAGTTTCATGAGTCTGGTTGGGCTCATGATGCGCCTTCTTGATACCCAAGATGGTATGGTGATCTTATTTTACCGCTCAATCAGCCTAAGCGCCATGGTGGCGATGGTGGCGTGTTTGCGGCGGCGCATTTCCCTTTTTGCGTTTTTCGGTCAACTTGACCGCACCGATATGATGATGGGGATGGCCTTGGCGATTGCCTTTATGACTTATGTCTATGCCATGCTGCTCACTTCTGTGGCGTCAACTTTGTTTTTGCTTACCACTGCGCCTTTTATGGCGGCAATCATTGGGTGGGTCTGGATCAATGAACGCCCCCATCCTTTTACTTGGCTGGCTATGATCGCGGCGTTGATCGGCGTTGGGCTGATGATTAGTGATGGGCTTGATCTTGGTCGAACAAAGGGAAATATCGTTGCCCTTATGTCCGCCCTTTTTTTTGCGATTATGCTTGTGATCGCACGGCGAAGCCGTAAGGCTGATGTGTTGGGTGGCACTTTTTTTGGTGGGGTGTTTTCCCTCATCCTTGCTGGTGGCGCGGCTATGGTAGTTGGCAACGGTTTAATGATTTCTGCTGGGGATTTGGGGCTCGTGCTGTTTATGGGCGCATTTACCATCGGTATTGGCATAGCCCTTGTTACTTGGGGCGCGCCTCATGTGCCAGCCGCTGAGGTTAGCCTGTTGGTTCTTATTGAATCGGTTCTTGGCCCATTATGGCCATGGATTTTTCTTGGCGAGGCCATGTCAGGGCTTGAGGTCATAGGCGGTATCACCGTGATGGGCGCGGTGGCGATGCTGGCGATCAAGAGCAATCAGGCTATGCAGCCTGCTTGATTGAATCGCCATAGCATTCTTGTTAATCACCATCATCATTATATATAAGTAATATTAGATATTATTATGAAAGAAGAGTTATGTCTGTTCGCCCTATTAAAATGACCAACCAAGCACGGCCTCATCTCGAAGGCGCCGGGGTGCATCTGCACCGGGTTTTTGGCTTTGGTGAGACTGAGCCATTTGACCCATTTTTAATGATGGATGATTTTCGCAATGATGATCCGGCAAAATATATGAACGGATTTCCTTGGCATCCACATCGGGGTATTGAAACTATTACCTATGTGCTGAAAGGCAATGTGGAACATGGTGATAGCCTTGGTAATCGCGGTGTGTTGAGTGATGGGGATGTGCAATGGATGACCGCTGGCTCTGGCATCATTCATCAGGAAATGCCCAGCGGCAACGCAAAGGGCGAAATGCACGGCTTTCAGCTCTGGGCCAATTTGCCTAGCCATCAGAAAATGACAACGCCGCGTTATCAAGATATCAAATCCCCTGATATCACGAGCCTGACCGATGATGATGGTACACATATCCGGGTAATTGCTGGCGACTGGCGCGGTTATCGTGGGCCGGTGGATGGCATCCTAACCTAGAGGGCCGTCATTTACTTCCAACCATTTTAGATCGTGGTTATATCTCTGAAATCCAAGGCCATATCGTAAAATTTCCTGTGGCAGGCATTAAGTTGGGTGAGGGAAATATCGAGGCGATCAATGCCAATATGATTCGTTTGCAACGTATTGATTTGGATGAGATGAATCAATTTTACTCAGCCAATTTTTTACCCTACATTCTCTTTTTAGACCCTTTAGTGGATAATGAGTTGATTAGTAATTACTCCTTACCGGCTCCAGATTCTGAGAAGAATTATGGTTATGCGTTTCAGTGGTTTGCATTCGCAATTACATTATTAATCATTTATTTTGGACTAGGGATTAAAAGACGAAATGAATCCAATCATTAAAAATAGACTTATTTTAATTGGCATTATTATGCTATTTGTGACACCCATCATCGCCTCATGGTATTTAGTGTTTTTTACTGATTATCAAAGAAATAATCAGGGTGTGCATCATGGCATGCTTGTTGACCCAGTCATTAAGGTGGGTGAGATCGAAGTTAAAACCCTTGAGGATGATTCATTAACCCAGGTTGGGACTAG
>JALRFL010000221.1 GCA_023259875.1 Alphaproteobacteria bacterium | reverse complement strand
CAAAGGCCGATGTTGAAACCGCTTTGGATTTGATCCCGTCTTTGCCCGAGGACGCTGAGGATCCGACAATCACCCGATCATCATGACCTGATGGAAGCATAGGGTTATAAGACCCGATGCGTTCTACAAAACGGCCATCCCGTGGTGATGAAGCCTCAGCAACGACAATACGGTAAAAAGGCCGTTTTTTGGCGCCACCACGAGCAAGTCTAATTTTCAATGCCATGTTTTTTCCTTTCCTTGAAACACATGAAGCGTTGTTGCTTATGCCAATCCAAACCGGATCAGCGTTTCTTTTTCCGACTTCCGGGTCGAGGCAAACCCCCTAACCCGGGGAAACCCCCACCTAAACCTGGCAAGCCGCCACCCATTCCGGGAAACCCCCCACCAAGTTTTGATAAATCTGGCATCTCACCAGGCGCGGCTCCAGCCTCACCCCCGGGGCCGCCACCAAACATTGAGGCCAGCGCCGCTGGATCATTTCCGCCAGCCTTGCCTAGCCGTTTCATCATTTTCGCCATATCCTGATATTGCTTGACCAGTTTATTGACATCCTGAACTGAGGTTCCTGATCCTTCGGCAATCCGGCGGCGTCTTGAGGCATTGAGAAGCGCAACCTGACGCCGTTCTTTTTTATTCATAGACAGAATAATGGCCTCTTGGCGGTTAAAAAAACTATCGTCAATGCCTGCGGCTTTAATTGCTTTTTGCATCTTGCCAATGCCGGGCAGAAGCCCAAGCAATCCGCCCATACCGCCCATTTTCTTAAGCTGGCGTAACTGGGCAAGGAAGTCCGTCATGTCAAACTGACCTTTGGCCATGCGCTTGGCCATGCGCTCCGCTTCCTCGGCTTCGATGGTTTCAGCGGCTTTTTCAACTAGCCCGACAACATCCCCCATACCAAGGATACGCCCAGCCATGCGTTCTGCGCTAAAGGCTTCGAGTGCATCTTGTTTTTCCCCAACACCCAGATATTTAATCGGGCAACCGGTAACATGGCGCATGGACAAAGCCGCGCCACCGCGAGAATCCCCATCCGCCCTTGTCAAAATGATGCCGGTAATATCAATCGCTTCGTTAAAGGCGGTTGCGGTTGTCACCGCGTCTTGGCCTGTCATGGCATCAGCCACTAGCAATATTTCAACTGGCTTTGCCAGTTTAGCAATCTCTTTAACCTCAGCCATGAGAGCGGTATCAATCGTCGTTCGGCCAGCGGTATCAAGGATAAGCACATCCGACGATTTCAGCCGCGCGGCCTCTATCGCGCGCTTGGTGATCATCACCGGGGTATCGTTATCTTGTTCAGGAACAACCCCAACACCGGCTTGTTCACCCAACAGCCGCAACTGTTCACGCGCCGCTGGCCGCGACACATCAAGCGAAGCCAGCATGACAGATTTTTTCTCTTTTTGATGAAGCAGTCGAGCCAATTTACCCGAGGTGGTGGTCTTACCGCTCCCTTGCAATCCCACCATCAGAATAATCGCTGGCGGCGCGGCATTTAAATTCAGCGGAACATCATCCGGCCCAAGCATCCCAACAAGAGCATCATTAACAATTTTAATGACCATTTGCCCAGGCGTGACAGATTTGAGAACATCACTTCCTACCGCTTGTTCCCTCACGGTCGTCATAAAGGATTTGATCACGGGTAATGCGACATCGGCCTCAATCAGGGCGACACGCACCTCACGCAGGGCGGTATCGACATCGGCTTCAGAAAGCGCGCCGCGACCCCGCAACCGATCAAAGACTGATCCTAATTTTTCGCTCAAGCTCTCAAACATATGACCTGCCTGAATGGCCTTTCTTCATCTGTTTATGCCAGCCCAACCGTAAAGGGCAAACAAACACCAACGGCGTCTGTGCCTGCTTTCAGGGACAAACGGAACCCGCTAGGGTTTGTGGTGGCATAGATCTTAATGATGCCTTTTTCGCCGTCACCGCGTTTTCGCAATCGGGCTGAGGCAGAGGAATGAAGCAAAATGGCATGAATGTCAAGAACAAAGCCCATTAATCGCTATGTTCGCTTAGCCCCACTAAGGCTTTACCAAAATCTAGCGCTTCAAACGGCTTGAGGTCTTCTTTTGTTTCCCCAACACCAACAGCATGAACCGGCAGACCAAACTGTTCCGCCAGCGCAACCACAATCCCCCCACGCGCGCTGCCATCCAATTTGGTAACAATCAAACCGGATAGAGGCGTTGCCTCATTAAAGGCTTTGACCTGTGAGATCGCGTTCTGCCCAACCGTACCATCCAAAACAAGGATTGAGGCATGAGGCGCATCAACGCCTTTCTTTTCCAGAACTCGTCTGATTTTTGCCAGTTCATCCATCAATTCTTGACGCGCCTGAAGTCGCCCTGCGGTATCAATAATGAGGATATCAGCATTTTGCGCTATGGCCTTTTCCAGCCCTTGATAGGCAATCGCCGCGGCATCACCCCCCGGCTCACCATGGATCACTTCACATCCTGTGCGTTCACCCCAAATCTTTAACTGGTCAATCGCCGCGGCACGAAAGGTATCGGCGGCGGCCATCATGACGGTTTTTCCTTCAGACTGCCACAATTCCGCAAGCTTTCCTGCGGTAGTCGTTTTTCCCGACCCATTAACACCAACCATAAGCACAACAAAGGGGCGATGCGCCGCATTCGGCTGTAATGGCACAGCGATAGGCCCTAGTATCTCTGCCACGCCTTCTGCAAGGGTTTCTTTAATTTCCTCAGGGGATACTTCGGTATCAAAGCGTTTGGATTTCAAATCCTTAATCAGCTTTTCCGTGGCCTCCATCCCTAAATCAGCCATCAGCAACGCATCAAACAAATCATCAAGGGTGTCTTGATCCAGTTTTTTCTTTTTCACCACAGAGGTGATCGTCTCTGTTAACCGCGAGGCGGTTTTTCCTAGCCCAGCTTTGAGGCGCCCAAAAAAGCTCATATTCTTAGCTCCGCTTCTAAAAAGTGCTGATACCTTTTCACGATACGAACAGGATATAATTGCCCAGCCTTAAGCGTAGGATTGAGCATCTTCACTTTGCCAAATTGTCGGGTATGGGCAACGCCGCCAGTTTCCATCACAACCTCATCATCCTGACCAATCATGCGATCCATCTGGCGTTGGGCTTGACGGTCAGCAAGTTCCCGTAAAGCGGCAGCGCGTTCACGAATCGTTTGTGCCGCCACCGCTGGCATTTTTGCCGCTGGCGTTCCTTCTCGGGCAGAATAAGGAAACACATGAAGCCAGCTAATATCTAAGGCTTCCATCAAATCCATGCTGCGGTGATGCGCGGCGTTATCTTCGGTGGGAAAACCAGCAATGATATCCCCACCAAACACCACATCGGGACGCCGCTGGCGCAAATCATCAACAAGCCGGATCAAATCTTCGGGGCTGTGGCGGCGTTTCATGCGTTTCAATATCAATGCATCGCCATGTTGAACCGATAGGTGCAGATGCGGCATAAGCCGCGCCTCCTCACCAATCAGCCGCCGCAAATCCTCATCCACCTCAGCTGGATCAAGCGAAGACAGGCGCAGACGCGGCAATTCTGGTATTGCCCTAAGAATAGCCCCTACCAATTGCCCTAACACTGGCGCCGCCCCTTGACCACCTGCCAGATCGCGCCCCCATGAAGACATATCGACCCCTGTCAACACCACCTCTTGGACACCAGATTCGACCAATTTACGAATTTGGGCAACCACTTGAGGGGTAGGCACAGATCGGCTGACCCCACGCCCGTAGGGAATAATGCAAAAGGTACAGCGATGATCACAGCCTTGCTGAATCTGAACAAAGGCGCGGCTATGATGATCAAAACCGCCTAACATATGCGGTGCGACTTCACGCACCGTCATAATATCCCCGATAAGAGACGGCAAAGCATCAGAATTGGTGGTGGCTAATCTGCGCCAATGATCCGCATTCAGCTTTTCATGATTGCCTATGACGGCGTCCACCTCGGCCATCGCTTGCCAAGCGGAAGGATTGATCTGGGCGGCACATCCGGTGACAACAATCTTAGCATCAGGGCGCTGGCGTCTGGTTTTGCGGATCAATTGCCGCGCTTGACGCTCCGCCTCTGCGGTCACAGCGCAGGTGTTGATCACCACCATCTCATCAAACCCCGGCTGTGAGGTATGCTCACGAATAACCTCACTTTCCCAGCTGTTCAAGCGGCACCCAAAGGTTTCTATTTTTGCGCCTCGCGTCATGAGGATTGACCCTTTGCGGAAGCAAAAGATTGACGCTGTGCTAAGGGAAGTGTCAACCGCCCTTGAAACACATCACTAACCGGGCCAGTCATGATAGCGCCGTCTTCACGCCAATCAATCATCAGCTGTCCGCCATCCAGCTCAACTTTGACCTGCGGTGAAGTTAAACCAAGCCGATGCGCCGCAATTGCCGCCGCCGTCGCCCCACTGCCGCAAGCCGAGGTGATCCCTGCGCCGCGTTCCCATACCCTCATGCGGATATGATCCTTATCTATCAGGCTAATAAACTCAACATTGGTTTTTTGGGGAAACATGGGGTGGGTTTCTATCACAGGGCCAAGATCTGCCACAGGGGCCGCCTCTGCGTCTGGCACGACAAAGATACAATGGGGATTGCCAATATTAATCACCATCGCGGCTGGCAAATCCTCATGAACAGCTAAGGCGGATGTATCGGCGGCTTGCCGCAGGGGAATCTCTTGCCAGCCAAAGCGAGGTTGCCCCATATTGACAGACACCTCTGCCTGTCCTGACCGCCACGCTTCTAGCTTGCCGCCGTCACTGATCATAGCCACATGATCCTTGCCCAGACGGCGCATCAAGACTTCTGCCACACAGCGCGTGCCATTACCGCAGGCCTCCGCCTTAGAGCCATCACTGTTGAGAATCATTAGCCTAGCGTCTGTTTCCGCCGCTTGAGTGATGATGAGAATCTGGTCACAGCCCACACCGCGCCGGCGATCGGCAATCGCAGCGGCTTGTGCCGTGATAGCATCAACCGCGTATTGATCCGCCTGATCGAAAATGACAAAATCATTGCCAAGGCCGTGCATTTTCTCAAAAATCAGTTCCATGATGCCGATATACGCCGTTTTTGCGTGATTGCAAAGCCAGCGATACCCTCAAAAGGCAAAA
>JALRFL010000206.1 GCA_023259875.1 Alphaproteobacteria bacterium | reverse complement strand
TAAGCCAGCCGCCCGACTGAGTTCACGCGAAGCGGCTAAACTCGCCGTCATGCTGCCCAACCCACGTTTCTTCGAGGACCGGCCCAATTCGGGCTATCTGCTGCAACGTACCAACACCATTGAAGCCCGCATGCGAATGGTGCAACTACCGAAACGTGCCACAACAAGTGACAAAAAATAGCCATGCGTATCCAAATGACAGCTTTGCCGCAACTGGTCGCGGCGTTTCACTCACTGGTCGGATTGGCGGCTTGTGCGGTGGCGGCGGCGGCATTTTATAACCCCACCCCTTATGGAATTGGTGTGCCGGGTGATATTGCCTTTGGCAGTCTGATTGAAATGTCTCTTGGTTTGGCGATTGGTGCGATCACCTTTACGGGTTCGATTATTGCCTTTGGTAAACTTCAAGGGCTTATCAGCGGTAAACCTGTCACCTTTCCGGGGCAACATTTTCTGAATGCCGGCCTAGGTGTTCTGTTGATTTTGCTGGTGGCGTGGCTGGCGGCAAGCAACAGCACTCTTGCCTTTTGGCTGGTGTTTTTGGTGGCGCTGGTTGGCGGCGTGTTGATCATTATTCCGATTGGCGGCGCTGATATGCCTGTGGTGATTTCTATGCTGAACTCTTATTCCGGATGGGCGGCGGCAGGCATCGGCTTTACGCTAGGCAATCCGCTTTTGATTATCACCGGCTCTCTGGTTGGGGCAAGTGGCGCGATTTTATCCTATATCATGTGTAAAGGGATGAACCGTTCCTTTTTCAATGTGATTCTAGGGGGATTTGGCGGCGAGGCCACAGGTATTGCTGGGGCAGATAACGGGGATAAGGTGGTCAAACAGGGCAGCGCGGATGACGCCAGCTTTATTATGGGCAATGCCTCATCTGTGATTATTGTTCCGGGTTACGGTATGGCGGTGGCACAGGCTCAACACGCTCTGCGTGAGATGGGCGATCTGCTTAAAGCCGAAGGGGTGCAGGTGCGCTATGCTATTCACCCGGTGGCTGGACGGATGCCAGGGCATATGAATGTTCTTCTGGCTGAGGCAAATGTTCCCTATGATGATGTTCTGGAATTAGATGAAATCAACCGGGATTTTGCCCAAACCGATGTCGCCTTTGTTATTGGGGCGAATGATGTGACAAACCCATTGGCAAAAACGGATCCGACCTCACCCATCTATGGGATGCCAATCCTTGATGTGGAAAGAGCCAAAACCGTGTTGTTTGTGAAACGCTCAATGGCCTCTGGCTATGCGGGTGTGGATAACCCTCTGTTTTTCAATGATAACACCATGATGCTGTTTGGTGATGCCAAGAAAGTCTGTGAGGAAGTGATTCAGGCTATGTCTGGCGGCCATTAATAACGGCTTCTATCAAAACAAGTGCCATTAAAAAATAAAGCCACCTTCAGTTAAGGTGGCTTTTTTGATAGCGCCATTCAAGGCGCCAATCAGTGCAGAAGCTAGGTTGGACTAAAACCCTTCACGCTCCATCCGCTTACGCATCAGTTTGCGCACACGGCGAGTGGATTCAGCGGTTTCGCGCGCCCGCCGTTCGGATGGCTTTTCATAGCTCCGGCGGTTCTTCATTTCACGAAACAGGCCTTCCCGCTGCATCTTCTTTTTGAGGACGCGCAGAGCCTGATCAACATTATTATCCCTGACAGTTACAAACACTTTATCATGTTTCCTTTCAGTACGGTTTTCTTGACTTGCAAAGCTATCTATTTGCAAGAAGTTGAGCGTATAACACACTTCTGCGGTGGTGAAAAGCCCAAAGACGGATATCATGCCCTAAATGGTGATTTTCATCACCAAGGGCTTTGCTTACGGCGAAATCTTGCCTATATAAGAAGAAAGGAAACGCCATGACCGATAATGTTGATAAAAATGATGTGATCCGTGCCATGCTTGTCCATGTCCCTTTTGATGGCTGGACATCAGAGGCTATGGACGCGGCCGCTGATGATCTAGGGATTGAACGCGCGGCGGTATCTGGGCTTTTTCCTCAAGGCGTGGCTAGTACTATTGATGCCTTTGTTGCTATGAGTGATGAGGATATGGCTCGTGCCTTTGCTGAATTAGAGGCGCGCCCCCAAGGGGTGACAGCAACGATCAAAGCCTTAATCATGATCAGATTAGACGGTGCCGCCCCTTACCGTGAGGCGGTTTCCATGGCGCTTAAGGCGCTAGGCCGTCCGCAACACGCGGCGTTGGGGTTGCGGATCCTTTACCGAACCGTTGACCGGATGTGGCGACTGGCAGGGGATCGGTCGGTTGATTTCAATTTTTAT
>JALRFL010000169.1 GCA_023259875.1 Alphaproteobacteria bacterium | reverse complement strand
TGGCGTTCTGAGCTTGCGGATTATACGACTTTTGAGCAATGGAGTTCAGAAGGCAGTATCGAAAGTGCAAAAAGGGCGGAAAATCGCGCTCGCAAAATGCTGACGCAATATGAAGCCCCTGAGCTAGACCCAGCGATTGATGAGGCATTAATTGCCTATAAGTCTAAACGCATGGAAGAATTGCCAGATAGTGAGTTCTAAGCATAGCCGCGTTTATCCGGTTATCAGGCAAAGCAAAATCACGCTACGCCGTCCTGCTATGATCTGATGGGATAACCCCAAGGATTAGGCAGGGCGGTATTCCACCCCGTATTCCAACCCAGCATCGACCAAAAGCGCCACAAGATAAGGCATAAAGCTGGAACGACCAATCAAAGTGATCTGATCATCCGCGCTAGCCAACAGGATCACGCCAGCATGACCGAGAATAGTTTGTGCGGCATCACCAGCCTTAAAGCTAGAGCAATCCAGATCAATGGCGCAATGTTTTGCCAACATATCGCGGCAAGTTTTCCCGTTGATCGTCAGAATGCCCATGGCGCTGCTGACCTCTGTGGCCGCGATATGACCAGCATTAGCGGTTTCAAGCGCGGCGGTGATGGTGCTTGATGTGCCTGCTTCTGCCATGATCAGCCATTCATCCGGCCCAAGACAGACAATCGCTCGATCACCAGATTTGAGAAATTGATTAGCAGAGGCAAATCCGTTACCAGCTAATTTTTTTAAGATCGCGCTGATTTTGCGGTTGTCCCGTTGGCATCTCAGATTGATCAAATCCATAGGGCCAGCATCACGGATAGTCACTTTACCCGGTGAGCCCTTAGGGGTTTCATGACTTTGCCGAGGAATGTCAGCAAGGGGTGACTGGCCGGGTAACACGGCAGAACTAACCATTGATCCGATCTCCTTTCGGGTCATAAAATACAGGGTCTGTGATCACCGCTTTAATAGGTTTGCGTCCATCAATCATGGGAAACCAGACGGTCTGGCCTTTCATGGCATGGCCACCTTTCAGCAAGCCCATAGCGATGGAATGACCAAGATTAGGTGAGAAATAGGATGATGTGACCTGCCCTAGCATATCCATTGGATAAGGCTGGTTAGGGTCAAGCACGGCATGTGCGCCTTCGGGAATCACCACCTTTGGGTCGTCGGTTTTCAGACCGACCAGTTGTTTGCGGTTGGTAAGTGCCATGCTTGCTCTTTCCAGAGCGCGCTTGCCAATAAAGTCAGATTTCTTCTTAGAGACAATCCAGCTCATCCCTAGGTCATGGGGGTTCACCGATCCATCGGTTTCTTGGCCAACAATGATAAAGCCTTTCTCCGCACGCAGAACATGCATCGCCTCTGTTCCATATGGGGTGAGACCAAAGGGCTCACCTGCCTTCATCAAATGCCGCCATAACGCCAATCCGTGTCTGGCTTTGATATTGATCTCAAAGCTTAGCTCACCGGTAAAGGAAATGCGGAAAATGCGCACAGGCAAACCTGCCAAAGTGGCGTCTTGATAGGTCATAAAGGGGAAATCGGCATCATTAAGAGAAACGGAACATCCGGCCGCCTCAAGGATTTTACGCGCATTAGGGCCAGAAATCGTTGCCACTGACCATTCTTCGGTAACACTGGTTAGATAAACCTCTAATTCAGGCCACTCGGTCTGAAGCCATTCTTCCAGCCATCCCAACACCCCTGCGGCGCCGCCCGTGGTTGTGGTCATGTGAAAATGATTTTCCCCTAACCGCGTGGTCACGCCGTCATCCATGACCATACCATCATCTTTCAGCATCAGACCATAGCGGCATGATCCCACCTTAAGCGATGACCACGCATTGGTATAAATACGGTTAAGAAACTCTGCCGCATCTTTGCCGCGAATATCAATTTTACCAAGGGTGGAGGCATCAAGGATACCAGCATGAGAACGCGCGGCTTTCACTTCGCGCGTCACTGCCTCATCCATGGTTTCGTTGCCTTTGGGGTAATACCAAGCGCGCATCCACTGGCCGACATGTTCATATTTGGCGCCATGGTTGCGATGCCAGCTATCCATACGGGTTAACCGTTCGGTATCAAATAATCCCTTAATTTCACGCCCGGCAATCGTACCAAAAGTGGTCGGGGTATAAGGATAGCGGAAAGTGGTTGTGCCCACATCCGGAATAGGTTTGCCCAACTGATCTGACAGAATCCCCAAAGCATTGATATTGGACATCTTGCCCTGATCGGTTGCCATGCCATTTGTGGTGTAGCGTTTGACATGTTCAACCGAATGATACCCCTCGCGCACGGCCAGTTTAATATCGCTGGCGGTAACATCATTTTGGAAATCAACAAAAGCCTTAGGCTCTTGCCCGGGAACAGCGTCGCTTGGCATTTTCCATAACACATGAGGACGCATCACCGAATCTGGCTCACTGACCGTGGGCAAGGTGGCAGGCTTGGCTTTGTGCCCGGCGGCAGAAGCCGCATCCGCACCGGCTTTCGCCCCATCCTGCATAGCATCTGCCACGCCAAAAATACCATTGCATCCTCCGACACAAATCGCGGCCTCATGATATTCAGAAGGGCGGAAACATACTTGCTGTTCATCCCAACGGATTTTACCA
>JALRFL010000097.1 GCA_023259875.1 Alphaproteobacteria bacterium | reverse complement strand
GCATCAGGGCGCGGATAGCGTAAGCCTAACTCCTCCCCATAATCGGCGAGCATAGTGGCGCCGCCACCAGAACAAGTAAAACCTGTGACCCTTTGGCCTTTTGGTCTGGCGGTAACAGTAAGATATTTTAATATCTCAATAAAGTCCCCCGGCTCTTTGGCGCGGATAATACCTAACCGATCAAAAAAAGCCTGATACACATCATCAGTGCCAGAAAGCGAACCGGTATGGCTGACGGTTAATTCCGCCCCAATGGCAGAGGTTCCTGTTTTCAGCACAACAATCGGTTTATCCGCCTCTAAGGCTTTGCACGCCGCCGCAGAAAAAGCAGCTGTATCTTTAAGGCCCTCAATATGAATCCCGATAGCCCGAACTTCGGGCATATCCACCAGCGTGTCGATATAATCCTCAATGCGGATCATGGCCTGATTACCAATCGACAGCATATAAGCAAGGGGCAGTGAGCGTTGGCTCATGGTTAGGTCTGATGATAACATTCCGCTTTGGGTAATGACGGCGGCACCAAATCCAGGATAATACCCCCCATGTTCAAACGGCCATAGCGCAATACGGTCAACATAATTGATCATGCCATAACAATTTGGGCCAATGATGGCCATATCGCCAGCGGCGTTAACTAGGGCAGCTTCGTGTTTTGCGCCCTCGGCGCCAACCTCACCAAATCCTGCGGTATAGACCACCGCCCCCCCTGCGCCCATGGCATTCAGCTTGGCAAGGCTTTCAATGCTAGCCGCGATCGGAACAGCAACAAAACAAGCATCCGGCGCTTCGGGCAGATCATCAACCGACGCATAACAGGGATGACCACCAATATGATCGCGGTTAGGGTTAACAGGCCAGAAAGGGCCGTTATAGCCACTTCGTGCACATTCCTTAGCCACGGTAATCGCATCTCTGCCGCCAATCACAGCAACATGACGGGGCTTTAACAGCCGTTTGAGATTAAGCCTTTGTTCTGGCGTCATGCCCCAAGCGGCCTCAGAATTGATCGGGTGATAATATGCCGCTGAATTTCAGATGTGCCATCCCAAATCCGTTCCAGCCTTGCATCGCGCCAAAGCCGGTGAATGGGCAATTCTTCCATTAAGCCCATGCCGCCATAAATCTGAACCGTATGATCAGCCACACGCCCCAGCATTTCCGAACAATACAGTTTCACCATAGCAGCGTCCGCATCGCTCATGATGCCTTGGTTGGCTTTTTGGATAGCATCTTTGACCATCAGATTAGCGGCGTGCATTTCTACCGCCATATCTGCCAGCTTAAATCCTGTGGCTTGAAAACGCCCAATAGGTTGACCAAATTGTTTACGGTTTGCGGCCCAGTCACAGGCCAGTTGATACATGCGTTCGGCTTTACCGCAACAGGTTGCGCCAACCCAGATGCGTCCCATGCCTAGCCATTTCCCAGACAGTTCAAGCCCTTTGCCAACCTCGCCTAACACATGCGCCTCACTCAAGCGGACATCGTTAAAATCGAGCTTAAAGTTCAAATATCCCCGATAACTGACACAGTTATAACCGATATCAATATCAAACCCTTTCATGCCGACATCGACCAAAAAGGCAGTGATTTGTGGGCGCTTGGACTTGCCATTATCATCATGGCCGGTGACCGCAAACACAATGGCAAAATCAGGCATGACTGGCCCTGATACAAAATGCTTTGTGCCATTGAGAATCCAATCCTTACCATCGCGTTTGGCATTGGTGCGCATCGACATGATATCTGATCCGGCCTCAGGTTCTGATAAGGCAAACAGCTCACGCTTTGCCCCAGTAAGGCAAGGCATCAGATAGGTGTCACGCTGATCGCCTTCGGTGGCGAGCAGAATTTCTGTTGGCCGCGCAATCCAAGAATGCAGGGCATGGCTGGTTTTGCCAAACTCATGTTCAATGATGCCCATCTGTTCATAATCCAGACCTCCACCGCCAATATCGGCTGGCATCAGGTTCTCCTCTAGGACACAATGCCCTGCAACAGCCGCTGAATTTACCAAAATCACACGATTGC
>JALRFL010000084.1 GCA_023259875.1 Alphaproteobacteria bacterium | reverse complement strand
TGAAAGCGATATCCTGGACACCGAGGCGCGCCAGCGGCTAGAGAGCGCGGCACGCGGATTAATCCGGCGCGCGTCTGGCCCTTTGGCAGCGTGGATAAGCCTGCTTGATGGGATTGGTGATGGCGGCCTTGAGGGCTTTGTCGATTGGATGGAGGCGACACGCCGCATGGGTGAAGATGTCGATGTGGGCATTCACCGCCATTGGATTGATCCCTCACGCCCATTTCATGATCATGTTCTGACCCCAGCAAAGGGGGTGGTCATTACTTCAGCGACTTTGACGGATCGGCTGGATATCCAAAGCGATCAGCCCGATGAGGCGGCATGGGTTAATGCTAGCCGCCTCACCGCGGCAAGCCATATGGATCATCCCGCGCAGATGGTATCAGTGCCGTCACCATTTGATTATGCGGAACAAGCCCGGGTTTTTATCGTCACAGATTGTGATCGCAATGACCCCCGTCAGACTAGCGCCGCGATGGCGATGTTGATGATGGCATCAGGCGGGGGCGCGTTAGGCTTATTTACTGCCATTAATCGTCTCAAAGCCATTTATCCGAATTTGGCTCAGCAACTGGCCGAAGCCGGGTTACCGCTTTATGCCCAGCATATGGATGCCATGAACCTAAACACCCTCATTCAGATTTTCCGCTCTGAGCCGCAATCTTGCCTTTTGGGTACTGATGCAATTCGCGATGGTATTGATGTGCCGGGGGAAGCGTTGCGGTTGATTGTTTTTGATCGGGTGCCGTGGCCACGGCCAGATATGCTGTTTAAGGCACGAGCCGAGATGTTTGGGCGTGAGGCATGGACCAATCGGCTGACCCGGATGAAACTGCGACAAGCCTTTGGTCGGTTGATTCGGCGTGAAAACGACCGCGGCGTCTTTGTGATGCTTGATAATCGCCTGCCTACGCGTTTGACCAGTGCGTTTCCGGCTGGCACCCCGATTATTCGCTGTGGCCTTGCCGAAGCCATCTATGCAACGCGTGGGTTTTTGAAAACCGAAAAAGACCACTAAAAAGCCGGAGGGGTTTCCTCCGGCTTTTCGGTATTGGTTGGAATAAGGTTGGCAGGATTAGAATCCCATGCCGCCCATACCGCCCATGCCGCCCATATCAGGGGCTGGCCCTGCTGGGGCTTTTGGCTCAGGCAATTCGCTGACCATAGCCTCTGTTGTGATCAGAAGACCAGCAACCGATGCCGCGTTCTGGATAGCAGAGCGAACAACTTTGGTTGGGTCAATCACACCAGCCTTGATCAGGTTTTCAAACTTGCCTGTCTGGGCGTTGTAACCATTGGTATCGGACTTGTCTTCTACCAGCTTGCCAACAATCACCGCGCCATCAGCACCGGCGTTATCAGCGATCTGGCGAGCAGGAGCCTGAATAGCACGACGGACGATATTGATACCCACATTCTGGTCATCATTATCACCTGCCAATTTATCAAGCACACGCATAGCCTTTACCAGAGCGGCGCCGCCACCAGGGACAATGCCTTCTTCGACAGCCGCACGGGTGGCGTGCATCGCGTCATCAACACGGTCTTTACGCTCTTTCACTTCAACTTCGGTAGCACCGCCGACTTTGATCACGGCAACACCGCCAGCCAGTTTGGCCAGACGCTCTTGCAGTTTTTCACGATCATAGTCAGAAGTGGTTTCTTCGGCTTGAGCGCGAATCTGGTTGCACCGGGCTTCGATGTCTTTTCTCTTGCCAGCGCCATCAACGATAGTGGTGTTTTCTTTGGTGATCTCAACACGCTTGGCGGTGCCGAGCATATCCAGAGTAACCGCATCCAGAGAAATGCCCACTTCTTCAGAAATCACCGTACCATTGGTCAGGATAGCGATATCTTCGAGCATAGCTTTCCGGCGATCACCAAAGCCCGGAGCCTTAACCGCAGCAACCTTAAGGCCAGCACGCAGACGGTTAACCACCAGAGTGGCTAAGGCTTCACCTTCGATATCTTCAGCGATAATCAAAAGAGGCTTGCCTGACTGCACAACCTTTTCAAGAATCGGAAGCATATCTTGCAGATTGGTAAGTTTTTTCTCATGGATCAGGATATATGGGCTATCCATTTCAGCTTTCATTTTCTCGCCATCAGTAATGAAATATGGTGAGAGATAGCCGCGGTCGAACTGCATGCCTTCAACAACATCAAGTTCAGTTTCAAGGCTCTTTGCCTCTTCCACGGTGATGACGCCTTCGTTACCAACGCGCTCCATGGCCTTTGCGATCATCTGACCGATATCGCTTTCGCCGTTGGCTGAGATGGTACCAACCTGAGCTACTTCAGCAGTGGTCGAGATTTTTTTGGATTGCTTTTTGAGGTTTTCAACGATCTTTTCCACGGCAAGATCAATGCCGCGCTTAAGATCCATTGGGTTCATGCCAGCGGCAACAGCCTTTGCACCTTCTTGGGCAATAGACTGCGCCAGAACGGTAGCCGTTGTTGTGCCATCACCAGCCATATCATTAGCTTTAGAAGCCACTTCGCGCACCATCTGGGCACCCATGTTTTCAAACTTGTCTTTCAGTTCGATATCTTTGGCAACCGTCACACCGTCTTTGGTGATGCGCGGAGCACCGAAAGATTTGTCAAGAACAACGTTACGGCCTTTTGGGCCGAGGGTTACCTTGACAGCGTTGGCCAGAATATCAACGCCCTTCATCATTTTCTGACGGGCATCTGCGCCGAATTTTACATCTTTAGCAGCCATGGTTTTAACCTTTCATGTCTTTCTGCAGTATAAGTCGTAGAGTTGGGGAAGGATCAGGATCAGTTCATCACACCAAGAATGTCTGATTCACGCATGATCAGATATTCGGTGCCGTCGATCTTGACTTCTGTTCCGGAATACTTTCCGAACAGAACGCTATCACCAGCCTTAACATCCAGTGGAACCAGTTTGCCGGTTTCATCACGGTTGCCTGAACCGACAGCCTTTACTTTACCCTGCATGGGCTTTTCTTTTGCTGTATCGGGAATGATAATCCCACCAGCCGTTTTGGTTTCCTGCTCAACGCGCTCAACCAGAACGCGGTCGTGAAGCGGCCTGAATTTCATGCCTAGTCTCCTCATTAAATATGGTCATGTTAGTGTTGGTGTTTTCGGTTTTAGCACTCTAAGCCCGACAGTGCCAACACTGGGTTAGAGCGTATATGGGGATAGCGGCAAGGGCTGTCAAGGAAATACTAAGAAAAAAAGCATTTCTGATCGCCTTTCCTGAAAAGTGGCTTGCGCCGATCTGCCGCGCCGCCTTAACTTGCCACATTGAGCGAAAGGCATTACCTCATAGCATGTAACAACCTTAAGCATATGCGAGACGACTATCCTTGGATGAGATCAGAAGAAACAAGGGCGTGATGATGAATACAACAGCTGATAATATGTGGAAAAACCGCCCTGTGGTGATTTGGTTGGGGCTAGTCACGCTTATGGTGTTTGCCATGATTACCGTTGGCGGCATCACCCGGCTAACCGATAGTGGATTATCAATGGTGGAATGGCGACCATTGATGGGAATATTGCCGCCGATGACAGACGCCGAATGGGGGCGCGTTTTTGATCTCTATCGGCAGTCCCCCGAATATCAGAAAATTAACGCCGGCATGAGTTTGGCTGAGTTTAAATGGATTTTCTTTTGGGAATATCTGCACCGTGTTCTTGGGCGGCTAATCGGGCTGGCCTTTGCCTTACCATTGTTGGTGTTTGCTTTGCGCCGCCGACTTCCGCAAGGATATCGCTGGCGGTTTTTGATCCTGTTGGGTCTGGGCGCGGCCCAAGGCGGTATTGGTTGGTGGATGGTGAAATCCGGATTGGTTGATAACCCTTATGTGTCCCAATATCGGCTAGCAACCCATCTTGGCATGGCGCTTACCATTTTAGGCGTTTTGGTTTGGACAATCGCTGATCTGGTTTATGGCCGTGCTGGCGCACCGCGTGGTCATGTGGCTGGCGTTATTGGTATCCTTGCGATCACGATTGTTGCCGGAGCTTTTGTGGCAGGCATGAACGCTGGGCTGATCTATAATGAATATCCCCTGATGGGGGGGCAATTTATTCCCATTGAATACGGGTTTTATGGGGCGATGGACGCTTTTGAAAATCCGGCTTCCGCCCAGTTTCATCACCGCTGGCTAGCGGTTATAGCCGCGCTTGGGGTGGTAAGCCTTTGGTTCAGAGCTAGAAAACATGGCCTGATTGTGCCAGCCTTTGTCATGCTGGTGGTGGTTGGTTGCCAATTCTTACTTGGCGTTTTTACCTTATTATACCAAGTCCCTGTTAGCCTAGGGACATGGCATCAGGCCGGTGCGGCAGCGCTTTTGATCACAGTGCTTTGGGTAGCGCATGGGTTAACTCGCGCCCCTTAGATACCATATCCAGTTAATTGCCCGCCGGCTTGATTGGTAACTGCTTGCGGATATGCAATTCCGCAAGTTGTTTATCATCCACTTCAGACGGCGCGCCCATCATCAAATCTTCGGCCTTGCCATTCATTGGGAACAAAATTACCTCACGAATATTTGGCTCATCTGCGATCAGCATGACGATACGGTCAATGCCTGGGGCAATGCCGCCATGGGGAGGGGCACCAAATTTAAACGCATTGATCATGCCGGGGAATTTGTTATCCACCACCTCTGGCCCATAACCTGCAATCTCAAACGCGCGATACATGACTTCTGGCAAATGGTTTCGTATCGCCCCGGATGACAACTCAATCCCATTACAGACCAGATCATATTGCCACGCTTTAATATCCAGAGGATCCATAGTGTTAAGGGCATCCAAGCCCCCTTGCGGCATGGAAAACGGATTGTGCGAAAACGCAATCTCGCCGGTGATGCTATCGCGCTCAAACATGGGAAAATCAACAATCCAACAGAATTGATAGCCTTCGCCAATCAGCTCTTTTTCTTGGCCGATACGCACCCTTGCTTTACCAGCAAGCGCGGCGGCTTCGTCCATCTCAGCACAGGCAAAGAATAGCGCGTCACCATCTTTAAGCCCCATCTGATCACGCAGAGCAAAGGCCTGATCATCCCCTAACGCTTTGGCAACAGGACCGCGTGCCTCACCTTCCGCATAGATAATGTAACCCATGCCGGGGGCGCCTTCGCCTTGAGCCCAGCTGTTCATGCGATCAGCAAACGCCCGATTGCCGCAATCTGGCCCCGGAACAGCGCGCACCACGGCGCCACTTGCTACCGCTTTGGCAAAAATGCTAAATCCGGAATCCCTAAAGGTTTCGGTGACATCTTGAATTTCCAAGGGTATGCGCAAATCAGGTTTATCCGTGCCATATTTCAGCATGGCATCCGCAAAAGTAATACGCGGAAAAGTTGAGGCAATGTCTTTGTCCGTGAACTCTGCAAATACGCCAGCGATAACTGGTTCCACCGCCGCAAAAACATCATCCTGTTCAACAAAGCTCATCTCAAGGTCAAGCTGATAGAACTCCCCCGGGCTGCGGTCAGCGCGGCTGTCCTCGTCACGAAAACATGGGGCAATCTGAAAATAGCGATCAAACCCCGATACCATAATCAGCTGTTTGAACTGCTGTGGGGCTTGGGGCAGAGCATAAAACTTTCCCGGGTGCAGGCGTGAGGGCACAAGAAAATCCCGTGCGCCTTCAGGTGATGATGCCGTTAAGATAGGGGTTTGAAACTCGGTAAACCCTTGGGCAACCATGCGATTACGAATGGATTGAATGATCTGTGAGCGCAACAAGATATTCTGGTGTGGTCGCGCGCGCCTAAGATCAAGATAGCGGTAACGCAAACGGGTTTCTTCGCCTGCGTCTTCATCAGAATTGACCTGAAGCGGCAAGACATTGGCGTGCGAAAGCACCTCAAATGAATCAATGCGTACCTCAATCTCGCCTGTTGGCAAATTAGAATTAACGGTATCGGGATCACGCTTAACTACCCGACCTTTGATCCGGACAACGGATTCCACTCGCGTGTCTTCTACCATGGCAAAGCTAGCATCAGAGCTATCGGCGACACATTGCGTGATGCCAAAATGATCGCGCAGATCAACAAACATCAACTGGCCGTGATCACGCTTACGATTGATCCATCCAGACAAGGTTACCGTTGCGCCGACATCATTCATGGTCAGAGCATTACAGTTATGGGTGCGGTAAGCGTTCATATATTTTCTCCGCTAGCGGCAGTTACAAGGCAATCTTGCCCCTTATCTATCGTGATGAGGGGAGGTCATGCAAGCGCTTTTGCATCAAAACCCTGCGGCAGATGATTACCCCCGGCGACGGCGACGGCGTGATGCTTCCCCCGAAGGTTTATCCCCAGATGGTTTTTCAATATTTTTCCACGGCTTGCCAAGGGTGTTTTCAAGTCTTTCTGCATCCACGGGCTGGCGTTCTGTAGCTGCCTCAAGTGCTAAGCGCATGGCCTTAATATGCTCTGGCGTTGTGCCACAACAGCCGCCAATGATCACGTCTGGTGTGCGACTTGGCACTCCGGCTGGCACGACACGTGGTTTCGGTCAGGAAGAATTCA
>JALRFL010000213.1 GCA_023259875.1 Alphaproteobacteria bacterium | reverse complement strand
ACAAATTGGCCTTTCGGCTACGGCGATAAGGGCAAAGCGTAAGCATTAAGCCACGCGGAATAAACATTGGCATTTGACATGATCTGTTTTATCATTATGAGATATGACGGATAAGATAGAGTGAAGGAGTTACCTATTTCCGATCATCGCACCGCCTCCGGACAGGCTAACGATAGCAGTGAACGCTTGCTTCAGTTAGTGATATCATCGCTTGAAGATGACAAAGCCTCTGATCTGGTTATTGTCCCCCTTGCTGGAAAATCTTCTATCGCGGATTATATGATTATCGCCTCAGGAACATCATCACGGCAGTTATCTGCCATGGCTGAACATCTTGGAAAAACCATGAAAGATCATGGCATCTCCTCGCGCGGCACCGAAGGCGCCCAGCAAGGGGATTGGATTCTGATTGACGCTGGGGATATTATCATTCATCTGTTCCGCCCTGAAGTGCGTGAGTTTTATCAACTGGAAAAAATGTGGCTTGATCCCACCGATTCGGCTCCTCCAGCGATAGAAACCGCCACGCCCTAGTCTGGGGCTAACCTTATGCGCTTAAGCATCTCTGCCATTGGCAAAGCTGGCAAAGGCCCTGAAGCGGCTCTAAGCAAAAAATATTTTGATCGCCTACCGTATCCAGGCAAGCTGATGGAACGCGATTCGTCAAAACCTGCTGGGCTGGCACGCATCGAAGATGAAGGGGGGAAAATCCTTGCCACCATTCCTTCGGATGCCAAGCTGGTCGTGCTGGACGAAAGGGGGAGGTCCTTATCTTCTATTGCCTTAGCAGAACAGATCAAGCAATGGCGCGATGATGGCATCCGTGATGCTGTCTTTGCCATTGGTGGTGCGGATGGGCATAGCCCTGAGGTCATGCAACGCGCGGATATTGTTCTTGCCTTTGGTGAACAAACTTGGCCGCATCTCTTGGTCAGAGCCATGTTAGCCGAACAGCTTTATCGGGCAGAGATGATTTTAATCGGACACCCCTATCACCACGGCTAGAGGAAGCGGCTTGGCAAGCATCTTCTGATTGTCGTATATAAAAAAGATCATGACAACATTGACACCCAAAAAGCCTGTTGTTCTTGCCATCATGGATGGATGGGGACATAGCGATGAGTCGCGCAACAACGCGGTTCGGCTGGCGCATACCCCTGTTATTGACAAGTTAGATGCGTCTGTGCCCAAGGCTTTTCTTGATGCCTCTGCCGGGGCTGTTGGTCTGCCTGATGGGCAAGTTGGCAATTCCGAAGTTGGGCATATGACGATTGGCGCAGGCCGTATTATTGAACAAGATTTGGTGCGCATTAATCATGCCATTCGCGCAGGTATGCTTCAGAAAAGCCCCGTGCTGGATCACTTGGCAAAACGGCTCAAACCACGCCATTCGCCTGTGCATCTCATCGGGATGATATCTGATGGCGGCGTGCATAGCCATCGGGAGCATATTTTGGCTCTGGCTGAGGCTATGACAAGCAAAGGCATCAGCGTTAAACTTCATCTTTTCACCGATGGGCGTGATACCCTACCCGGTACCGCCGCCCAACATTTGGCATGGCTGCAAACCCGTCTTCCTGCAGAGGCGGAAATAGCCACAATATCAGGCCGTTATTATGGCATGGATCGCGATCATCGCTGGGAACGCACCTCGCTTGCCATTAATGCCATTGCCCATGGCATGTCAGATCACCATTGCGATAATCCGGCCTGTGCCATTACCGCCGCTGAATTGCGTGGGGAAACGGATGAGTTTATTTTGCCAACTCTTATCGGTGCTTATGCTGGCATGGCTGATGGGGATGGAATCATTACTGCCAATTTTCGCGCTGATCGGGTGCGGCAACTTCTTGCTGGTCTTCTTTTTGACGACACGCCCTTGGTGGATGTGCCGCCAGTGCCAAAACTTGAACGCCCTGTTGCCATGGCCGCTTATTCCGAACGCCTCGATGCAGCATCAGATGTGCTGTTTCCCCCTATCGCCTTAAAGAACACTCTTGGTGATGTTGTTGCCGCCGCAGGGATGAGCCAGCTTCGCCTTGCTGAGACGGAAAAATATCCACATGTTACCTTTTTCCTTAATGGCGGCGCCGAAGATATTTACACCAAGGAAGAGCGTTGCCTGATCCCCTCACCTAAAGTGGCCACTTATGATCTCAAACCTGATATGAGCGCAGATGACGTCCTGACCGCACTATTGGCATCCATCACAGGTAAGCAACATGATCTGATTATTGTCAATTTCGCCAATCCCGATATGGTCGGACATACAGGTGTATTAGAGGCCGCAATCACTGCGGTTGAGGTGGTCGATCACGCCATAGGTGAGGTCATTGCCGCCCTAGACGCTGTTGGTGGAACCATGTTGCTAACCGCCGACCACGGCAATTGCGAGGTGATGTGGGATGATGCCACAAACACCCCCCATACCGCGCATACCACAAATCCTGTCCCGATTTACTGGATTGGCGCACCCAAGGGCGGCAGGTTGAAACATGGCGGTCTTAGTGATTTGGCTCCATCGCTGTTATCCCTTTTGGGCATTTCTATCCCCAAAGACATGACCGGTTCGCCTCTTTTCGTCACAGAATAATTTGCTTTGCCTTGATCTTGCTTTAATCTATGGGCAACATAGGTTAGGTTAAATATGTTAAAAGTTCGGATATTAGCAATGCGCCATAAAACATCACTAATCCACCGGTTGTTTCGGTATTTCTATTTCGTTTTAGGCGGCGTTGTTTTGATGGCTGGGGTATCTAGTTTTGTATCCACCCCTTCACAAAGCCAATCTACCAATGACAGCATTTATGATCATCTGGCACTCTTTGGTGAAGTGTTTGAAAGCATTCGATATAATTATGTCGAGGAGGTAGATGACAAAGAGCTGATCTATTCAGCGATTAATGGCATGCTGACCTCGCTTGATCCCCATTCCAATTTTCTTAGTGCCGAAGATTTTAATGATATGCAGGAACGCACAAGGGGTGAGTTTGGCGGCTTAGGCATTGAAATTACCATGGAAGACGGTTTTGTTAAGGTGGTCTCGCCGATTGATGACACCCCTGCTGATAAAGCCGGAATTCAATCGGGTGACTTGATTGTTGGCATTAATGGTGAAGGGGTGCTTGGTATGACCCTGACCGAAGCCGTTGATTTGATGCGCGGTGAAATTGGCAGTGAGATTACCATCACCGTCAAGCGAGGGGATAAACCTGTTTTTGATGTCACGCTTAATCGTGATGTGATCAAGATGCGAAGCGTCCGTTTTGAAAGTTATGGCAATGTGGGATATATCCGCATCACCACATTCAGCGAACAAACCACCCCGGGGCTAGTCAATGCGGTTCAATCCTTAAAAGAACAACATGGCAAGGCGCTTGCTGGGTTGGTCATTGATCTGAGGAATAATCCGGGAGGCTTATTAAATGAAGCCATTTCCGTTACTGATGCATTTTTAAGTGAAGGGGAAATTGTATCAACCCGTGGACGTAATGATGGCTCTGCCTCGCGTTACTTCGCCCAAAAAGGGGATATTTCTGACGGATTGCCCATTGTTGTGCTGATTAATTCTGGTTCTGCTTCGGCATCAGAAATTGTCGCAGGAGCATTCAAAGATCATGGCCGTGCCCTGATCATGGGAACCCGATCCTTTGGTAAAGGGTCGGTGCAAAGCGTGATCCCTGTTGGTCGTGACGGTGCTATGCGCCTTACCACCGCCCGATATTACACCCCTTCAGGGGTATCCATTCAAGGGACAGGCATTACACCAGATATCGTGGTTGAGCTTGCGGTTGTTGAAAATATTGATGAAGGGGATTTCCGTGAAGAAGACCTCAAAGGATCGTTAGAAAATAATAACGCCGAAAACGGAACAGCGAATAACACAGAAGATGCTGGTGAAACTGCCGCCCCTGAAGCGATCAAAGATTATCAACTGGCGCGGGCAGTCGATCTGCTTAGTGGCTTGCGTGTCTTTAACGGGCTAGGACAATGAGCCAGAGGATCGATTACATCAGTCGCCCATATCGCCCTTGTGTTGGCATTATCCTTATTAACGCCTCAAAACAGATTTTTGTTGGTCAAAGATTAGATAATCACGGGGAAGCGTGGCAAATGCCACAAGGCGGGATAGATCAAGGGGAAACCCCTCTTGAGGCAGGATTCCGCGAAATGGCCGAAGAAATTGGCACAAATAAAGCCGAATTGTTGCGCGAACATCCCGAATGGCTGTCTTATAGCATTCCCGAACCCCTAGCGAATCAGTTATGGAACGGGAGATATCGTGGCCAGACACAGAAATGGCTGGCTTTCCGGTATCACGGGGACGATGCGGATATCAATATCGAAACCGAAAACCCTGAGTTTGGCCAGTGGCGCTGGTCAACGGTAGCATCCCTGCCAGAACTGGCAGTGCCGTTCAAAAGGCCTGTCTATGCAAAATTAGTTGAAGATTTTAAGGATTTGTTCATCTAGCCTTAAAGCCGCAAACAAAACCTATCAGAGAGCAGCAAGCACCGCGTCAAGAAACTCAAGCTCACGGGTGTTGCCGTTCGTGTCGGCGGTTTGCCGCTGGCTTTCAATATCAGAACGATTGGTGTTATCCAAGGTTACCGCACGCTCAGCCAGAATCACGCATTTATCTTCGGTTACATCCGCGATGCCGCCATCAACCATGATGCGGCTGTTAACATTACCATTGACATAAACCTCAACAACGCCGCGCTGAAGGGTTGAGATCGTTGGAGCATGACGCGGCATAGCGCCAAACAGACCCAAGCTACCCGGAATCACCACCATGCTGGCGTCAACCGCCATCATGACGCGTGCTGGGGTGACCAATTCAAATGCCGTGGTTTCAGCCATGATCCAACCTTATCCTCAATTCCGTTCCAAACGCCGGCGAGCGCGACCCAATTAGGCCGCTTCCGCGCTAAGTTTTTTGCCTTTTTCCAGGGCTTCCTCAATGGTGCCGACCATATAGAATGCCGCTTCTGGCAGATGGTCATATTCACCTTCAACAATTCCCTTAAAGCCTTTGATGGTATCATCCAGTGAGACCAAAACACCTGGTGAGCCGGTAAAGACCTCAGCCACATGGAAGGGCTGGGAGAGGAACCGCTGAATCTTACGCGCTCTGGACACCACCAGTTTGTCTTCTTCTGAAAGTTCGTCCATGCCGAGGATGGCAATGATATCCTGCAAGGATTTATACTGTTGAAGCACTTCCTGCACGCGGCGAGCAACATCATAATGTTCACTGCCAACGATCCGAGGATCAAGCATTCTTGAAGTGGAGTCCAGTGGGTCCACCGCAGGATAAATACCAAGTTCAGCAATCTGACGCGACAAAACGGTAGTGGCATCAAGGTGCGCGAATGATGTCGCAGGCGCAGGGTCAGTCAAGTCATCGGCAGGAACATAAATCGCCTGAACCGAGGTAATTGACCCTTTCCGGGTTGTGGTAATGCGTTCCTGCAAAGCCCCCATGTCCGTTGCCAATGTTGGCTGATAACCCACCGCAGATGGGATACGGCCAAGCAGAGCGGACACTTCAGACCCAGCTTGCGTAAAGCGGAAGATGTTATCGACAAAGAACAGCACATCCTGGCCTTCTTCGTCACGGAAATATTCCGCCAAGGTCAAACCTGTCAGAGCCACACGCGCACGCGCACCCGGAGGTTCGTTCATCTGACCATAAACCAGCGCGGCTTTAGAACCTTCGCCATCGGTCTTGATAACGCCAGATTCCACCATTTCATGATAAAGATCGTTTCCTTCACGGGTACGTTCACCAACACCAGCAAACACAGAATAACCACCATGCGCCTTAGCAACGTTATTGATCAATTCCATGATAAGAACGGTTTTACCAACACCAGCACCGCCAAACAGACCGATCTTACCGCCTTTGGCATAAGGCGCTAGCAAGTCCACCACCTTAATCCCTGTGACAAGGATTTCGGCCTCTGTGGACTGATCCACATATTCAGGGGCCGGACGGTGAATGGGGAAGGTCTGCTTTGCTTTCACAGGCTTCCCTTCGTCAACGGGCTCACCCACAACATTAAGGATACGGCCTAGGGTTTCAGGGCCAACCGGCACGCGGATAGAGTCGCCGGTATCAACCGCTTCTTGTCCACGAACCAAACCTTCGGTTGAGTCCATAGCAATACAGCGAACCGTTTGCTCACCAAGGTGCTGGGCGACTTCCAGAACCAATCTCTGACCGCCATTATCCACATGGATGGCGTTAAGAATGGGTGGCAATTCCCCATCAAATTCAACGTCGACGACAGCGCCGATAATCTGTGTCAGTCTACCTTTTGCGTTATTGGCCATGATACGATGCTCCAGCTTCAGTTTAATCGGGTTACAGCGCTTCTGCCCCAGAAATAATTTCAATCAATTCGGTGGTGATAGCGGCCTGACGACGGCGGTTATATTCCATAGTCAGACGATCAATCAAGTCACCGGCGTTTCGTGTTGCGTTATCCATAGCAGTCATCCGTGCCGCCAGTTCGCTGGCAGAGCTTTCCAGAATTGCCGTATAGATTTGGGTGCTAAGATTGCGTGGCAGCAAATCTTCAAGCACGGTGGCTTCATCAGGTTCATATTCGTATGGGGCTGATGAGGCTGAGTCTTCATCCGCGGCTTCGGTCTCAACGACTTCAACCGGAATAAGCGAACTTAGAGTCACTTCTTGTGTGATAGCGGAAATAAAGCGGTTATAGAGAATAAGGCAACGATCCAATTCCCCATTTTCCAAGCGCGCTCTGATGACATCTGCGATGCTATCAATATCAGCAAAAGATACCGCTGTGCCTTGGATGCCTTCACGACTGTCAACAATCAGATCACCAAGCTCACGCTTAAGTGCATCCTTTGCCTTGCGGCCAACCATCAACAGATCAACCGTCTTACCCTCACCTTTTAGCCTTTCGACTTCGCGGCGCGTGGCGCGGATAATGCTTCCGTTAAAGCCGCCGCAAAGACCGCGATCAGCAGAAAGCACCACCAACAGAATGCGTTGCTCTGCCCCTGTTCCGACCAGCATAGTTGGCGCGGTTTCAGGTGAAGCCTTGCTTGCAAGGCTGTTAATAATCGCTGACATCCGCGCGGCGTAGGGGCGCGCGGCTTCGGCATTATCTTGAGCCCGGCGCAATTTCGCCGCCGCCACCATTTTCATGGCAGAGGTAATCTTCTGCGTTGACTTAACGCTTCTGATCCGGTTTTTCAAATCCTTCAAATTGGCCATGAGGCAAAATCCTGTTTCGTGAAGAACCGATTAGGCGAAGCTTTTGGCGAAACCTTCGATTTCTGCCACCAGCTGTTTTTTGGTGTCATCTGAAATGGCTTTCTCTTCGCGGATCGTCTTGAGGATATTCGCCCCTGCCCCGCGCATATGATTAAGAATGCCTTCTTCAAACTTACCAACCTGAGCAATGGAAAGCCCGTCGAGATAGCCGTTCACACCAGCAAAGATGGAAACCACCTGTTCTTCAACTGGCATCGGTGAATATTGCGCCTGCTTCAGCAATTCGGTCAAACGCGCGCCCCGATCCAGCAATTTCCGAGTTGAGGCATCCATATCCGAGGCAAACTGGGCAAAAGCCGCCATTTCCCGATACTGAGCCAGTTCCAATTTAATGGAACCTGCCACCTGTTTCATGGCTTTGATCTGTGCAGATGAACCCACACGGCTAACCGACAGACCAACATTCACCGCAGGACGAATCCCCTGATAGAACAGATCGGTTTCAAGGAAAATCTGACCATCGGTGATGGAAATCACATTGGTAGGAATAAACGCAGACACATCACCGCCTTGTGTTTCAATCACTGGTAGTGCGGTCAGTGACCCAAGGCCGTTATCTTCGTTCAGTTTCGCCGCGCGTTCCAGCAAGCGTGAGTGGAGATAGAAAACATCCCCCGGATAAGCTTCACGGCCCGGAGGACGACGAAGCAATAAGGACATCTGGCGATAGGCAACCGCCTGTTTTGACAAGTCATCATATACGATCACCGCGTGCATCCCGTTATCACGGAAATATTCACCCATCGCGCAAGCGGTATATGGGGCAATAAACTGAAGTGGGGCGGGGTCTGATGCCGTTGCGGCAACAACAATGGAATATTCCATAGCGCCGTTTTCTTCGAGCGAACGCACGATTTGGGCAACCGTGGAACGCTTTTGCCCAACTGCAACATAGATGCAAAAGAGTTTTTTCTTATCATCTTTACCAGCCGCGTCATTCACGGATTTCTGGTTGATGAAAGTATCAATCGCGATAGCGGTTTTGCCTGTCTGGCGGTCACCAATGATCAGCTCACGCTGGCCACGACCAATGGGGATCAAACTGTCAATGGCCTTAAGGCCAGTTTGCATAGGTTCGTGCACGGATTTACGCGGCATAATGCCCGGGGCTTTTACTTCAACCCTGCGGCGCTCTGTGTTTTCGAGGGGGCCTTTACCGTCAATGGGATTACCTAGGCCATCGACCACGCGACCCAAAAGCCCTTTTCCTGTTGGCACATCCACAATCGCGCCCGTCCGGCGAACAATCGTGCCTTCGCTGATATCACGGTCATCACCGAAAATCACGATACCGACATTATCGCTTTCTAGGTTAAGGGCCATGCCCTTATTGCCACCATCGAATTCCACCATTTCACCGGCGCGAACTTCGTCAAGGCCATAGACTCTGGCGATACCATCACCAACCGATAAGACCCGGCCAACTTCTGCGACCTCGGCCTCACTTCCAAAATTGGCGATCTGTTCTTTAAGGATTGCTGAAATTTCAGCGGCGCGAATATCCATTACCCAACACCCTTCATAGCGGCTTCCAGCCGGTTCAGTTTCGTTTTGATCGATGTGTCAATCATGCGAGACCCGATGCGAACCACCAAGCCGCCGATTAACGAAGCATCTACCGATGTGGTCAAAGCGATTTTGTCGCTTTTGGTCACACTGGCAATTGCTTCCATGATGTTTGCTTCATGCGTAGCATCAAGCGGTACGGCGGAAATGACTTCTGCGGAAATCTCCCCACGCCGTTTGGCCAAATCGGCCAGAAATTCTTTGATAATCTGTGGCAGGACAAAAAGTCTGCCATTCAGGCATAGCGCGCCAATAAATTTGACCATCAACTGATCTGCTCCTGCTTTTTCCAAAACCGCAACCAAAGCATTTTTTTGTGTATCGCGGCTAATGGCAGAAGCTTCAACAATTCGGCGCAATTCAGAAGATTCGGTAAGAATCTTTTCCAAATCATGAAAGTCACGCGCGATGGCATCGATTTTACCTGCAGCGTCGGCAAGCTCAAACAAAGCCTTCACATAACGTTTGGCGATTCCAGAACTAGATGACATGGAGCGGCAATCCCCCGGTCAGAAATGCTCAATAATGACCATCCACTATTGAAACAAATTCTATACAGAACACATAATTGAAATGCTTGCTATCATAGGAAAAACGCTAAAGCAAGATCAATGCGCGTATTTTGCTTCTCTCGCGGCAAATTGACCATATTCATGATGGATGTGAACGCAAACAAAGGCTCATCATTTCTTGCCAAAACCTGCAAAACCCAATGATTTTAGGCGATTTTCCCTCTAGAAAAAGCTCACGGGGTCAATATCAAGCTGACATGTAATTATTGAAGGAATTTTTACCCTATCCAACCATTGTGCAATAGCACGTTGAAGATTGACTTCTCTTTCGGCTTTAATAAGGAATCGCACCCTATGCTGACCTCGCAATAATCGGATTGGCGCAGGCGCAGGCCCTAATAAGGTCATGCCATCATAATTTGGCCATTGCCTAGCCATTTGGGTTGTAAAAGCGGTTAATTTTTCTTGATCGCGGCTGGATAAGATGACCGCCGCCAAGCGGCCAAAGGGCGGCATATGTGCCGCTTCGCGATCGGCTTTTTCCGCGGCAATGAAACCAGCGCGGTCATCCTTAAGCAAACTTTGCAAAACGCGCGCCTCTGGCATAGCAGTTTGCATCATCACACGCCCTAATTTCTCGGCTCGCCCTGCACGACCTGCCACTTGGGTAAGCAACTGCCAGCTAAGCTCACCGCCGCGTAAATCACCTCCAGATAACCCAAGGTCAGCGTCAACCACCCCAACCAAAGTCAACCCGGGAAAATGATGGCCTTTGGCGATCATCTGGGTGCCGATAATGATATCTATCTCACCTTTATGAACAGCATCAAAAAAGGCTTCTGCCTTTACCGGTGAGGTGATCACATCACTGGAAAACAAACCTTGTCTGGCATCAGGGAAGCGCAAGGCCACCTCTTCAGCCAAGCGTTCCACCCCCGGGCCACAAGCCATGATCATGCCCTCAACCCCACAAGATGGGCATTGTTCAGGAAAGCGGCTAGAATGGCCACAATGATGGCACCGCAACTGGCCCGCTGATTTATGCGTCACTAGCCAAGCGGAACAATTCGGGCAAACAATCCGTTCTCGGCATGACAGACATAACGACATCGGCGCATAGCCCCGGCGGTTCAGAAAGAGAAGGATTTGTTCCTGATTCGCTAAAGCCTTTTTGATGGCATCCACCAATGGCGACGCAAGCCAGCGGCGGCGTTCGGTTGGTGTTTTGCTCAAATCTACAAGGCTGATCTCAGGCATCCCAGCCTCACCAAAGCGGTTGGTTAGGCGGATATGGTCATATTTGCCCTGTTCGGCATTCACCAGCGTTTCCAAAGATGGTGTTGCCGAGGATAAAATCACCGGAACAGACGACAGTTTCGCCCGAACCACGGCCATATCCCGTGCATGATATCGGACGCCGTCCTGTTGGCGGAAACTATGGTCATGTTCTTCGTCCACCACCATCACACCAAGTTGCGAAAAGGGCAAAAACAGGGCTGATCTTGCGCCTGCCACCACCATCGGCTCACCCTTAATGGCATCGCGCCAAACCGCGCGGCGGCGAGCATCCGTTAACCCCGAATGCCACAGCCTTGGCCTGAAACCAAAACGATCCAGACAGCGTTTCTCAAAGGCTTGCGATAGCGCAATTTCCGGCAATAGGATCAGAGCTTGCCGCCCAGCCCGAAGCGCCGCCGCCACCGCCTCAAAATAAACCTCGGTTTTGCCTGATCCCGTCACGCCATCAAGAACAAAGGCTTTGAATGCCTTGGCATCAACCGCCGCGGCCAATTGGTCAGCCGCGATGGCCTGTTCATCCGTTAACGGGTATTGACGATCAGGCAGAGCAGAAAGAGAGGCGGATGGCGGCGACGCAAGAGGCACCTCTTTTAATAAGCCCTCTGCCACCATCGCTTTTATCGTGCTGGCGCTTGCCCCTGTCAGCGCATGGATGCTGGCGGCCGTCTGAGGAAGCATAGCCATATCGGATAATGCGATGAGGATATTGCGACGGCGCGGCGTGCTGGCTTGATCTGGGTCTGCGATGCATTGATAGCCTGTTGGCAGCATCTCTGGCGTTAAGGCTGAAGGGACAGATACCGCCATTTTGAATACCCCACCCGGCGGTTCCATATACCACTGCGCCACCCAATTGAGAAATTTCTGCATCTCAACGGTAAGCCGCAACGCCGCATCATAGGGAATGGCTGTTTTATAGGTGATGGCCTTATCTTCGGATGCTGTGCCAGAGGTCTTATCGATCACCATTCCTGTAACTTGCCGCTTGCCCAAGGGGGCAGACACCAATTGCCCCGGTTCTGCCAGCAACGCCGCTTGCTCATCCATTCGATAAGTAAGGGCGCCATCCGCATGAGGCAAAGGCGTCGCCAACATAACGCGAATAAGCGTATCAGCCGTTTCAGGTGAGGGCAGAGTCATCGGATGTCTTGTCTTCTCCAGAAGCTATCATCTTATTGTCCTAGTCATTGTCCTAGGCTAGCACTTTTTGCCGTCTTGGGCTAAGATGTTGAAGATTTTTTCACTAGTCAGGACAGCACGCATGAAACTTTTTCTTGATACCGCCAATATCGATGAGATCAAAGCCCTCAGCAACACCGGATTTGTTGATGGGGTGACAACCAACCCGTCGCTGATTGCCAAATCTGGCCGCGATTTGCTGGAAACAATTGCCGAGATTTGTGATTTGGTCGATGGCCCTGTCAGCGCAGAGGTAACCGCCACTGATGCCGAAACTATGCTAAAAGAAGGCCAGAAACTGGCCAAGATCGCTGATAATGTTGCTGTCAAAGTGCCATTAACAGAGGCAGGGTTATCCGTCTGCAAAGCGCTTAGCGATCAAGGCACAATGGTGAATGTCACGCTTTGTTTTTCTGCCGCCCAAGCCTTACTGGCGGCAAAAGCTGGGGCAAAATTCATTTCCCCTTTTGTTGGGCGGCTGGATGACATTGGCAGTAATGGCATGGGGCTGATTGAGGAAATTGTCACCATCTACGCCAATTATGATATGCGCACCGAAGTGCTGGTCGCCTCAGTGCGCGGCGTTCAACATGTTGTCGACGCGGCCTTAATGGGCGCAGATGTGGCCACCGTTCCCCCGCAAGTGATTTCTGCTATGTTCAAGCATCCCCTTACAGATAAAGGGCTAGCCGCCTTTATGTCAGATTGGGAGAAAACAGGACAATCGATTTTGTAACAGAAGTGTTGAAAATCATGACCGGAAAAGCAACACCATGAGCCTATCCCCAAAAGACAACGCATCCGGCGTAATTGATCTTAACCACCTCCTTACCCTCAAAGCCCAACAGGCTATGCGTGAGGTTCAGAGGAAACAAAAAATCTTGCTGGATAATAGCATGGCTAACCATGATGCCATTCGCAGGGTTTATCACGCTGATCTTTTGTTGCTGGCAGCGACCAACCGTGAGGAAATCGGTGAGGCAATCACCACCTATTTTCCGCCAATTCTGGATGTAGCCGCAGCCAGACTTGTGGCTGATAGCCTCAATCAAGTGTCAAAAGACCCATTTGTCACAGCCTTGCCATCCCAAATCATGACCGCCCTGACCGATGATAGCGGAGTGTTTTTAGGCCCTCTTAACAATGCCCAGAGCAAAGCGTTTGCCGCCGCCGGAATTGATGTTCCACCAAGCGCGGCCATTGTCCGATTACCGCAAGATTTGCCCACGCCATCACATGATATCGCCTTGTTATTGGCCGGTCACGAGGCTAACAGTTTCACCCCATCTCATGGCACCGACCTGCTTACCCAATTGGTGATGAAAATTGCCATAGCCCTAGCCGCCAGACCCTTAAGACGCAAATGACAGGGCAAACCGTTCATGATGCATGGTTGGTCTGGCTTCAACATGAACGCCGGTCATCCCCAAAAACCCAAGAATCCTATGGCCGTGATGTTCGGCAATGGCTGACTTTTCTCAACGATCAAAACTGTCCGCCTGATCAATTTGGGCGGTTGGAAGCTCGGCTTTTTCTTAGTAAGCTAGCGGATAAAAACATGGCGGCCACCAGTATTGCGCGCATCCTTTCCTCCATCCGCAGTTATTATCGTTTTGCCATGCGCCAAGGCCATTATCACGATATCAATCTGACCAGTCTCAAAGCCCCTAGATTAAAACAGCCCTTGCCAAAAAGCATTGCAGCGGTTGATGTGAAAGCCATGATTGCCGCGGTGCGTAACCTAGGGCAAGCCCCATGGATTGAGGCTCGTGATATCGCGGTGCTGACCTTAATTTATGGCACAGGGCTTCGTATTTCTGAGGCATTGGCACTGAAACGCGGTGATGCGCCACTTGGGCAATGGCTAAGGGTTGTTGGAAAGGGTGGCAAAAGCCGTGATGTTCCAGTGCTGGATATTGTTAGAGCGGCTATTGATCACTGGCTTGACCATTCCCCCGGTGGGCAATCCCCTGATGCGCCTCTTTTCATTGCCAATCGTGGCGGCCCTTTGCATCCGCGTGCGGTACAAAGACTGGTAGAAACCCTTCGCTATCAATTGGGGTTAGAAAGCCATGCAACGCCCCATGCACTTAGGCACGCTTTTGCTAGTCATATGTTGGCAGGAGGCGGCGATCTTCGCGCAATTCAGAGCCTGTTAGGACACGCAAATCTGACAACCACTCAGCGTTATACGCATATTGATGCCAGTGGTCTTAGCGCTATGCACAGAGACACGCATCCGCGCGCGCGGCAAAAATAACGCGGCCGCCCCGGCCTTTACATATGAATGGCGCGGTTATCAACCGCTAAGGCCGCTTCTTTGATGGCTTCATTCAAAGTAGGATGCCCATGGCAAGTGCGTGCGATATCTTCTGCCGCCCCACCAAAGGCCATCACCGCCGCACATTCATGGATCAAAGTGCCAGCATCAGCACCAATGATATGAACACCTAGCACCCGATCTGTGGTTTGATCTGCCAGAATCTTAACAAAGCCCTCATGGTGACCAACCGCACGGGCGCGGCTATTGGCCATAAAGGGAAAGACGCCTTTATGATAAGCGATGCCCATGTCTTTGAGCTGTTCTTCGGTCTTGCCCAAGGTGGCCACCTCGGGGTCTGTGTAAACAATGCCCGGCACCAAATCATAATCCACATGGCCACTATGACCGGCCATGATCTCAACCGCCGCCACGCCGTCTTCTTCGGCTTTATGCGCCAGCATTGGCCCCGGGATCACATCCCCAACCGCATAGACCCCTGCCACAGAGGTTTCAAAATGGGCATTAACCTTAATGCGGCCGCGTTCATCCTTATCCACGCCAAGCGCTTCTAGCCCCAAACCTTCGGTATAGGGTCTGCGCCCTACCGCCACCAGAACCACATCGGCGGCGAGTTTTTCGGTCTCGCCACCTTCTGCCGGGGTGATATTAACTACAACGCCCGATTTATTGGCCTTTGCCGATTTTACCGCCGTGCTAAGCCTAAAGCGTATGCCTTGTTTTTCTAAAATGGCTTTGAACTTTGACGCCACTTCGGCATCCATACCTGGCAAAATGCGCGGCAAAAACTCCACCACCTCAACCTCAGCCCCTAGACGGCGCCAAACTGTCGCCATCTCAAGTCCGATATAGCCACCGCCTATCACCAACAGTTGCTTTGGCACTTTTGTCAGCGCTAGCGCCCCTGTTGAGGACACGATTTTGTCTTCGTCAATGGGCACATCCGTTAGCGGCTGAACCTCTGATCCCGTGGCAATCAGAATCTTTTTGGTGGTGATGCTTTGGCTGCCGTTATCACCCTCAACCGTGACCACACCCGGGGTAGTAATCGTTCCTGTGCCATGAATATGGGTGATCTTATTTTTCCGCATCAGCAAACTGATCCCATCGGTCAGGCCGCCGACAACTTTATCTTTGCTGGCCATCATCGCCGCCAGATCCAGTTTAGGCTTACCTGTTGTGATCCCAAGTTCAGCCAACTCCCCCGATGCCAGTTCAGCGAATTTTTCAGACGAATTAAGAAGGGCTTTAGAAGGAATACACCCAACATTAAGACAAGTGCCGCCAAGCGTTGCCCGCTTTTCCACCAGCGTCACGGTCATACCAAGCTGAGCCGCGCGTATAGCCGCCACATAACCGCCGGGGCCACCACCAATAACCACCAGATCACTATTACGCTGTTCTGTCATGTTGCAAGCCTTTCTGTTCGTTAAAGCCCGATCAACAGCCGCCGTGGGTCTTCAAGTGACTGTTTCACGCGAACAAGGAAAGACACGGCCTCACGCCCGTCAATAATCCGGTGGTCATAAGACAACGCCAAATACATCATTGGCTTGATCACAATCTCATCACCATTTTTGCCGGATACCACCACCGCTCGTTTTTGAATGTTATGCATACCCAAAATCCCACTTTGAGGGGGGTTTAGGATGGGCGTTGACAGCATTGAGCCATAAATTCCGCCATTTGAAATGGTAAAGGTACCATCCGACATATCAGCCATGCTAAGCTTACCTTGCCGTGCCTTTTCGCCAAAACTATTGATGCTGGCTTCGGTTTCCGCAAAACTCATTTGGTCAGCGTCTCTCAGCACCGGCACAACCAGCCCTTGAGGCGTGCCAACCGCAACACCGATATTATAATAGTTTTTGTAAATGATATCATTGCCGTGAATCTCAGCATTAACCGCCGGATAATCTTTCAAGGCTTCAATCACCGCATGGACAAAAAAGCTCATAAAGCCGAGCTTGACGCCATGGCGTTTTTCAAAACTATCCTTATATTCGCCGCGCAGTGCCATCACTGCGCTCATATCCACCTCATTAAAGGTGGTGAGCATGGCGGCAGTATTCTGAGCATCTTTGAGCCGCCGAGCAATAACCTGCCGCAGGCGCGACATTGGCACCCTTTCTTCGCGTGGATCGTCACTTCGTGGGGCTGGAGGAGCCGATAGAGCAGGCGAAGCCTTTGGCGCTGTTCCCGCGGCCAACACATCCCCCTTGGTCAAACGGCCATCTTTGCCCGTGCCTGTGATGCTGGCTGGGTCAAGATTGTTCTCATCCACAATGCGCCGCACCGCCGGAGATAAAGGCGGCGACCCAGCATCACCCGAAGCAGGAGCAGATGGCGCAGGTGTGGGTGCCGGCGCAGGTGTAGATGACGCGGCGGCAGGGGCTGGCGCAGAGGGTTTTTCACCAGCGTCATAATGCAGTTTTTGCGTCACCTTCATCAGCTTCTTCAGCTTTTGAGATGGCTCGAGTTTCGGTTGACTCGGTGGCTGATTCCAGGCGTTGATGGCTGAGTCATCCAACTTGCTTGTGTTCTACAGTG
>JALRFL010000049.1 GCA_023259875.1 Alphaproteobacteria bacterium | reverse complement strand
CTCATACAAAAATTGGCTTTTGGGGGGCATCACAAGAAAGCTTATTAATGAGCTTAGCTGTTAATACTGGCACTGAACTCACCATTTTCCCTCCATGTAATCAATGGTTTGGTAGTATTAACTGCAGTAGGTTAACTATATCCCGTCTATGATCGCCTGTGTTTTTGCTTCTGTCATCACAACAATCAGGTGGTGAGTTGTTTTAAGATGAGAAGTTTCATAATATAAAACAGAGTTTGTTTATATAAGGTTATAGATATGCGTATTTTATTAAGCGTTTTGTTATTATTGGGTAGTGTAAGTATAGCTAAAGCTGATCAATTATTTGGAATTACACTTCATGAAAATATTTTAAATTATGCAAATAACTATGATGTGAAAAACGCTGCTAGGCATATTGAAGCCGATGATCCCTTCAGAGAAATCCAAGTAATTCCACCCATTACAAACTCTCAATTCTCTGAATATTGGTTAGGGTTTGATGCAATGAGGAATAGCATTGAGGAAATTGCTACATTTTCAAAAATGCCAGATTTGAACACCTGTATCAAATATATGAATTCATGGCTGCCGAGATTAGAGAGAAGATTTTCAGTTAATCTAGATTATGGTGAATTTGTTTCAGGTGATATGCTAAGTTACAGTCATGATGGAACGCTTAGAGACAGAAGCCAAGTCACTGTGAGATGCAATGTGGCGGGGGCTGATGGGGTATCCTTATATTTAGGATGGCGTTCAGATTATCTTACTCGGGCTGTTAATGATTATTATGACAATCTAGAAAAATTTTAATTCAAGAATCCATACATCTAAATCCAATATAAACAACGGCCATGTTTCTTGGTTTTGTTGCCCCATATTCGGCCTTCATTTGTTCTGATCCATACCACCAAGACCCTCCCATCGTAGCTTGTTGTTGGGCGTCTGGTGAAATCGTTGCCCATTCCCATACATTAGCCCCCATATCATAAAGGCCATTAATACCCGGATGGGTTGTGCCCACCCTTGCATGCCCATAACCCCTCATAAGCAGAGAAGAAAAGTCTTTTTTGTTATCTGGGTTACCTTTGGGATTACCGCAAGAATTAAGGCAATTCGCACCAATAGGGGAGTTGCCAATGGGATATGTGTAAGTCATTCCTTGTTCATAATTGGGATGTGATTGGCGATGTTCTGTATAGGCATAGTTTATCCATTCGCCGCGTGTAGGAAGCCTTTTCCCCTTCCATTTGCAATAGGCCTGTGCCTCATCATATGTGATGTGAACGGCTGGCTCATCTGGGTGACTATTAACACCATACGGCGTTTTCCAGTTCCAATCCGGTTTAATAACCCACCCATTTTCATAAACGAATCCACCTTCCATCTCGGCTTTGGTGGTCAAACCTGTTTGTCTTGCAAATTCTTGGAAATCAGAAATAGAAACTTCTTTGTTATCGATAGGAATCGGATTTCCATGACTTAAGGCGGGATAAATGCAAATGCTGAAAACAATCAGCGTTTTATGAAACCTGCCTAGTATCATTCGCTTTTGCCAGTAAGGAAAACCTGATCTGCAGAGGCGATTAAATCATAGACCGGTTGCAAAGAGACCCCACTTGGCGTGTTAGCGAGCTCCATATCGCAAAACGCTTTCGTGGCATATTCGTGATCAACTAAATATGTGATGGCTTTCTGATCACCTGATGGGCATTGGACAAGCAAGTTTTGATAAGTGATAATATCTGTGTTTAGCTCATCACTAAATCGCTTCATTAAACTCTTCCAAGATAAATGAAGATACTGACCAGCGTCTTGCCATCCATCCGTGATGCTAGTTGGCAAGCTTTTGGTGCTTAAGCCATATTGCTTCATTATTGGGGTAAGAACCGCCTTAGTGGTTTTCTCAAGATCAACCAAAACCTTCCATTTGGCTCTCTCCTCGGCGCAAGGCCGAGACGAGCTAATCCTCTCATACATGACAATTCCATATACCTCACCCTGATAGGCATCAAAAAGCCCAGAGAGGTAACTATGCGATGGGTTGCTTGAATGTTCAGGGGTGGGCTGGTTGGGTGAATGAGGCATCACATATCCCATGGCTTACGGTGAAATGACTATACTGAATTTTATTTTTTATCATATATGAGCTGTTATCATCAGTCATTACAATCTTAAAAAGGAAGACCACAATCTTCAGCCGATAAATACCATTTGATCTCATTTTTCGGTTTCTTGCCTTGATCATTTTGCCATCTTGAGTAGGATGGCGAACATGATACCTAGAGTGCTATATTTATTCTTATTACCGCTTATTTTTATTGGAAATCTTGTTATGGCTAATGAACTCGACATTGAAATTTTAACACCAGGATCGGGTCAGGTGGCCGAAGCGGGGCATCAAGTCCGCGTTCACTATGAAGGCCAGTTAACGGACGGTACCGTCTTTGATTCGTCAAGGCCGCGTGGGCAAGCGTTTCAATTTACCATCGGCGCAGGGCAGGTTATCCCGGGCTGGGAACAAGGCGTGACCGGAATGAAGGTGGGTGAGGTGCGAAAACTCACTATTCCATCAGAGCTCGGCTATGGTTCATCCGGTGCTGGCGATGTTATTCCACCTGATGCTATTTTAATCTTTACAATTGAATTGTTAGAGGTGTCTATGCCAGCGACCCTAAGCGAGGTTTCAGCAACGGATGTGTTGGCACAGCAGGCCAAAGGCACATTGATCATTGATATCCGCCGCGAAGACGAATGGCGTGACACAGGGGTGATCAAAGATGCGCATTTGATCACAGCTTTTCAAAATAATGGGGGTTTGCATCCTGAGTTTCAGGACAAATTCTTCTCGCTTGTTCCTGATCCCGATACGCCGGTGTTGATCTATTGCCGATCAGCAGGGCGATCCCGTATGTTGGGTCATGCGCTCATTGATCAGCTAGGCTTTACCCATGTCTCGCATCTCACAGGCGGAATGAACAGCTGGTTAGAAAACGGATTTGAAACCCAAGAGTATGATGGAAATTAAACTGGGTTTTTTGCCGTTCTTATCTGATAGCAAGGTTTTGAAAACCATTGTCTCGGCAGATGAAAAAGGCACTTGCCCAGCCTATGTGAATTGGCTATAAGGTTTTCACGGTTTTGGTTTCTCGTAACCGTCCCTTTGGGGGGTGTAGCTCAGTTGGTTAGAGCGCCGGCCTGTCACGCCGGAGGCCGCGGGTTCGAGTCCCGTCACTCCCGCCATTTTCTGATCTTAGTTTTTATGAACCGTACTCATCCGACAACAGCGCGTTGGAACGAACCGCCTGATGATGTTTAGGAACAGGTGTTCCGATCCTAATTCTGTGACGCGTTGGTCAATGTTCCGCGAAAATGCCCCGGTCTGTGTTCGCCGATTTTCAAAACCCCAATCATTTTTTGCCAAATGGCGGCGGTGTGATCAGCTTCTTCTTCGCCAATGCAATCAACAATCTGATCCCTTAGGGGGGAGGTGGTCATGCTGGCGTGTTCATTCTGTGCCAGAGCAAGATACCACGCGTTTCGGTCCGTTAGCTGAATATGGCCAAATCCGGCTGATGCCAGCGCCTTTTCATAGCGTTGAAGCGAACACATATGCATATCAAGGCCTTCGGCGGCGATATAATCACGCAACTGTTCTGATAATGGTCCATCATCTAAACGCATCCAATCGCTGGCCGCGATCATACCGTCAGGCTTTAACACCCGGGCAACATCTTGCATCAGGGTTTCTTTATCGGGGATATGCAAAAACGCATCTTTGCTAAACACCATATCAAATTGCCCATCTGGAAACGGCAACGGGCCGGGGGTTACAACCTCAAATCTAGCTTGATCAGTCAGCTGATATTTTTCTGCAAGGGCAGAGGCGCGTGTAATCACCAAGGGTTCAATATCAATGCCCGTCACACTGGCCGCGCCATGAGCGCGCAACAAGTGAAATGCCGCACCGCCACATCCACAGCCAATATCCAGAATATGCAACCCCTTGAGATCAAGGCCTTCAAGCACCAAATCCACTTCCGCAGAACCGCCGGGGGAAAGAAACCCTTCGCCCCATACCAATTCTAGGAAATCAATCTGCTTTTGACCATATTCACCTTCATCCGTAATGCTCATCGGGTTTATCTTTCGGTTTTGATTATTCCAGCCAAGCGGAACTGCGGCGTTTATCGCCATTCATCAAATTGCTGATAGCCTCTGCCATGCTTCGGCTAGCCTCACGGTTTTTCTTTAGGATCACATCAAGTGGGATCACAATATCGCCATCCGTCCGCACGCGCGGAGGATCATAATCAGGATAATCTTTGAGAAGGATTTTGAGTTGCTCTAACAGCTTTTCTTCTGGCGTTTGTTCTGTTTCTGGTTGCTCTGACATGGCCATCCCCATCATATCAAATCATGGTCTTAATCATCATCTTAATTATCATCTGGCGTCATATTTTGGCATAATCATGATGAAGTGCCAAGTTAGTTCACACCCGGGAATTGTCTTTCAAAACGGGCGACCAATTGTTCTGCAAATTTAGCCGCCGCCACGGACAACACCCGATTTGCCAGTTGCAACAAACATACCATTGTTGACGGAATATCCGAATGGTCAAAAGGTTTTGTGATTAATCCCGTTTTCAGTGACGCGGTTTCGGATAAAGGCAGATGAAACCCTATGGCATTATCATGTTGCAGGTATTGGTCACGAAACGCATGATTGTCATAACTTCCAACCACATTCAAACTAACCCCTGTGGTTGTTTCAGCCAAACGGATGAGAGAGGCGATATGATCATGTTTTTGCGGCATGATGACAGGATACTCCCCACACTCATATAACCTGATGCTTGCTTTCTGCGCGAGCGGATGGTCGGATGCCATCAACGCAACGGGGGCAATGGCAATCGATGCTAATACCTTAAACGCGGATGAGAGCACAGGCCCAACAGTCATCGCCAAATCAGCATTTAATTCTGACATTTGATATTCCGCTATCTCACGTTCACAGGTTTCAATGGAAAAGGTCACGCGCGGATAAGCATGACGATAATGTGCCATTTCCTCTGCCAAGACATCAGCAACGGCATAATGGCTGGATACCAGATTAACATGGCCTCGGCGCATGCCTTCAAGATCAGCAATTTGTGAACGCACGCGCTCCAAATCGATTTGTTGGCGCTTGATATGATGCAGAAACAATTCGCCTGCTGTGTTTAACCTGACCCCTGATGCCATGCGCTCAAATAAGGGGCAATTCAGTTCATCCTCAATGGCCAATAACCTCCGGTTTAAGGCTGAAGGGGTAATGGCTAGGCGTTCTGATGCCTTGCGAATAGATTTTTCCTCTGCAATCACTGTGATAAAGTGAAGCGATTTCATAAATTGCATATGTTTTCCCCTTTTATTTCCCTCATATCAGCACCAAAGGGTGTTGCAAAAAACGCAACGCTATCATGCAAAATTAGCACGATTAGAACACGGATCAATATGCTAAGACCCTTTTCTATTCTCGTTTTTTAGGAGTGTGAAGTCATGTTTAGAATATTGCTCGCAGGATTTTTATTGCTTCCAAGTGCGGCCTTTGCCGCTGTTGATGGGGAAGTGGCATATATTTTTAATTCGTTATCATTTCTTGTGCATGGTTTCATTGTCATGCTGATGGCGGCAGGATTTTGTATGCTTGAAGCCGGATTAGTCAGGTCTAAGAACACAGCTGTTCAATGCACCAAGAACATAGCTATCTATGCGATTAGTGGTCTGATGTTCTGGGTGGTAGGATATAATCTGCTTTATTTGAATGTGGGGACATGGATGGGAAGTTTCGCCATGTGGTCACCGTCAGAGCCGGATATCAGTGGCTGTATGCTTGAAGAGGTGTCAGGGTGCTATTCGTCATCATCTGACTGGTTTTTCCAGATGGTATTTGTGGCGGCGGCGGCGTCAATCGTATCAGGGGCGGTGGCTGAACGCGCCAAATTGATCAGTTTTTTGATTTTTTCTGCCATTTTGACAGGCTTTATTTACCCTATTCAAGGCAGTTGGAGCTGGGGTGGGGGATATTTGTATAGCCAAGGCTTTTCTGATTTTGCCGGATCAACGATTGTTCATTCCGTTGGTGGCTGGGCGGCTTTAACAGGGGCGATGATTATCGGGCCGCGCATCGGTAAATATTCTGCTGATGGCCGCATTAATCCTATGCCGGGGTCAAATCTGCCTTTGGCAACCTTGGGGACTTTTGTGTTGTGGTTTGGCTGGTTTGGTTTTAATGGCGGCTCACAACTGGCGATGGGTAGCGCCGCGGATGTGGACGCCATTGCGCGTATCTATATCAATACCAATATTGCCGCGGCGGCAGGGGTTGTGGTGGCTTTGCTTTTAACCTTAGTGCGTTATGGCAAAATGGAGCTCACAATGATTCTCAACGGCGCGCTAGCCGGTCTTGTGGCGATCACGGCAGAACCCTTAATGCCATCACCTGCCATGGCCGCGTTTATTGGGGCTGTCGGCGGTGTGATCGTTGTGGTGACGGTGCCTATCTTAGATAAGCTGAAGATTGATGATGTTGTCGGTGCGATCCCTGTTCACCTTTTTGCAGGGATTTGGGGAACGCTTGCTGTTGTTCTTAGCAACGATGGGGCCAGTTTATCTATTCAGCTACTAGGTATTGTGATGATTGGGGCATTTGTCACCGTTACCTCATCAATCGTCTGGTTTATTTTGGCTATGA
>JALRFL010000026.1 GCA_023259875.1 Alphaproteobacteria bacterium | reverse complement strand
TACCAATTAGCGGTTATAGCGGCCTATTAATTAATTCGCTTACATTGAAACTGCCTCTGGCAGGGGGCGCTGGGGTCTTCGTTGCTTAGCACCTCATCCTTGTCGCCTGATTGGCGGCGATAGATGCAGATCACCGCTTCCTCGGTGCGTTCAACCTTTTTTAGCCGGCAAGTTTCATAAAGATTGCGGTCGTTTTCTTGTGAGCCTTTGGATTGATAGGTGCGCGCCGCCGCTTCTGCCGCATGGGGGGTGAGCGTCATGGCCAACGGCACAATCACCGCCACGAAACCCGCCGCCACCAACAGATGGAAAATGGCCTTAATTGTTTTCGGTTTCGGCATCAGTATCCTCATCAGAGCCGGGCAAATACGCCTTGCCCTGAATGGCGCGTGCGCCAAGAACATTGATAAGATCAGGATGATCGGCCAAGACCTTTTTTAGCATATCTTCGACTTTGGCCTCTGCCGCTTCCATGCTCTCGGCCTCCATATCGGCGACACCGTCAATGATCCAGTGGATTTTTACCTGCATGACCTGCTCCTTTCAAAAGGCGTCTATTTGCCAAAAGACAGCCCGTAAAATGTTGTTCTGGCCTCATCCTGAAGCGTGATCATCACCTCAGTATCCAGATTTTCAGCAACCAAATCTCTGGCTTCTTGTCCGCCCTCACTGCCGATAGCCGCGGCGATGGAATACCACAGATAGGCCTGTTCATAATCTTCCTCGGCAAGGATTTCGACAAAATGACGAGCATATTGCATCACTGCTGGTTTATCCCCTGCGTCAATTCTGGCCTTGAGGTTAGCGGCGATGTCTTGGCGCACTTCTTCCACCGTTGCCTCTGGCAGAACATCCAGAATCTCATCCGCCAGCGGTTTACCTTTTTCGATGCCGCCCAGATGCGATAGCCACGCCCATTTCAGCGCATCAGCATAATGTTGCGGCGTGCCGCGTCCGGTTTTCAGCATCAGCGCCAAATTAAATTGGGCGTCATGCTGTGCCGCTTCGGCTTGCAATTCAAACAGCTTAAAGGCCTGATCATAATCACCGGCCTTGGCGGCCTCAACCGCCTCCATAAAGGTCTTGTCGCTGGTGGCGATATCCTCTTGATTGGCATGAGCCATGAAAGGCACGGCCAAAACCAAACCACACGCTATGAGAAACTTCAAACCTTTGATCCGCATCATTACCGCCCTGCCATCATGACCAGTTGCAAATAAAATACCCGTGATTTGAACCGCGAATTGGGCTTAGTTTCATAAACCACAATGCGTGGCCGGTTGCTGTCCGGCTTATGGAATTCCAGCACCATATTATCTGGCATCTCAACCCCATGGATTGCCAGCGTGCCTTGCGGATCACGAGCAAAACTATCGTGAAACGGGGCATCAATCCATGTCCGCGCCAAGGCCCGACCAAGAATGTCTGGCAGACGGTTGCGAACATCTTCTTTATTCGCCAGTTTAACCGAGCCATGTACCAATTGCATCGGATGGTCATCACGAGACCGGCTAATTGTAGCAGGCTGTTGCGAGGGTACAGGGACGAGAGCATTCGGGGGATTGCTCATGCAAAATTTTCCAATTCAAATATTAATTATATCTAATTTATTCAAATATAATGCCAGAAACCGTTCAAATTACAACTCTTTCCAAATTTCTTGCCATGGATGACGGCGCAACATCCCCTTCGCCTGATCACCATCTGGAAACTTGCCCTTCTGCGCATGGCCGAAAGTGAGTGAATACCCTGCCGCGTCCCCTGCCTTGGTGGTTCTGGCATGAAAATTGAATAAAAGGCGAGTATTTTATTATTTTATATTATGGATGCGTTCATGCTACCTATTATTAAATCAGGCCTGATGGCGGCAAGCCGCGAGATTTCAACCATTTCTAATAATATCTCAAAT